>NZ_JBWKVL010000015.1:0-127990 GCF_059421685.1 Citrobacter sp. GW821-FHT02E08
CAGAAGTGAAACGCCGTAGCGCCGATGGTAGTGTGGGGTCTCCCCATGCGAGAGTAGGGAACTGCCAGGCATCAAATAAGCAAAAAGCCCATCCTGACGGATGGGCTTTTTGCGTCTGCGGTCCGGGGAAATGCCGGATTGAGTAGATTTTATCAGTCCATATCCGACTTGTAGGCCTGATAAGCGCAGCGCCATCAGGCAATCCAAATAGCACGGCTCATAAACTCCGCATCCATTGCTCAATGAAATCAGTGAGTTGACCAACGTCATTGATATCTAATAGCGGAACATCAATCCTCAACGGCACATCGCTGGCGATGGCAATCACATGTGCATCAATCACCAGTTCTTCCTGAGTGCGCCCGGTTCCCTCGCGAAACAACACAATCTTCGCGATGTCCTCATGCTTAAACCCTTCTACCAGAATCAAATCCAACTTTGAGGCATCCATTCTGCTGGCCAGAAATGCGAGATCCAGTTCCTCTTCATCCGGTGTTTCAGTCATGAGTGCCCAACGCTGTTGGCTGGCAACCAGAGTTTGTGCGGCACCAGCTTTGCGTAGCTCATAGCTGTCCTTACCGGGTTTGTCGACATCCATATTGTGGTGGGTGTGCTTAATCAGTCCCGGACGAATTCCTCTGGCGCACAGTTCCGGGATCAATTTTTTGAGCAGTGTGGTTTTCCCCGTACCGCTCCATGCGGCAATGGCAAGTAGTGGGATCATCGTTTCTCCTGCCATCTGGCAAGTTCTTCAGGGGTATTCACATTAACAAATGCGTCTTTTTGGTCACTAAAATCGACAGCATGCCCACCGGCAAGACGCATAAAGACCATCACTCGCCGCTCACCGGACTGGAGGTAATCCTGTAGTAAAGGTTGTACTGAGCGGTTTACCAAAGCGATAGTAGGGTGATCCCGCTCGCCATCATGGACCCACACTACGGCTGAATCGTTGCGTTGGGCCTTTAAACGCGCAACCAGATCGCGAGGAATATACGGTGTGTCACAGGGACAGAACAGAAACCAGTCGCTTTTTTCCTGCAGAAAAACGGAAAGCATACCCGCCAATGGACCCGGAAAATCGGCAAGCGAATCGGGGATCACACGCAGACCACTTTTTTGGTAAATATTTCGATGGCGATTGGCATTAACCACAACAGTTTCAAGTTGCGATAAAAGGTTATCGGCAACGTGTTTCCAGAGAGGTTTGCCGTCCAGTTCAAGTAAACCTTTGTCGGCCCCGCCCATTCGGCGAGCTTTACCTCCCGCCAGTACAACCCCCGTTATTGCACTATCCAGATTCACTGATATCGCCTCTTTTATTGTGGGATTGACCCTGCTAACGTATCTATATCAAGAGTAAGGAGCACAACCATGAAATGTAAACGCCTGAATGAAGTTATCGAACTCCTGCAGCCAGCCTGGCAGAAAGAACCCGATCTTAACCTGATGCAATTTTTGCAGAAACTGGCGAAAGAGTCAGGTTTTGACGGTGAGCTGGCGGATTTAACTGACGACATTCTGATCTATCACCTGAAAATGCGTGACTCAGCAAAAGATGCCGTGATCCCTGGGATTCAAAAAGATTATGAAGAAGATTTCAAAACGGCGTTATTACGCGCACGTGGTGTTATTAAAGAGTAAAACCTTGTAAGTGACTCCACGAAAAGCGTTATGAAATGATATCCTGAATTATTCGTAGTATTTTCCGGATGATGGGATGAACGACAGCGCTTTTACTTTCCAGACACTACACCCGGATACCATCGTGGATGCACTGTTTGAACAGGGGATCCGGGTGGATTCCGGTCTTACCCCGCTCAACAGTTATGAAAACCGCGTCTATCAATTTCAGGACGAAGATCGCCGACGTTATGTCGTTAAATTTTATCGTCCTGAGCGTTGGTCTGTGGATCAAATACTGGAAGAACACCAGTTTGCGTTAGAGTTGGTCAATGACGAGGTTCCGGTTGCGGCCCCCATTGTGTTTAACGACCAGACGTTGCTAAACCACGAGGGTTTCCACTATGCGATCTTTCCCAGTGTAGGCGGCAGGCAGTTTGAAGCCGACAACATTGATCAAATGGAAGCCGTAGGCCGCTATCTTGGCCGTTTGCACCAGACCGGACGTAAACGTCCTTTTGCCTCCCGGCCGACAATAGGCCTCGAAGAATATCTCTTCGAACCTCGTAAGTTATTCGAAGATGCGCCGCTTATTCCGTCAGGCCAAAGGGACGCTTTTCTGAAAGCAACCGATGGGCTCATTTCTGCTGTTACCGAAAGATGGCATACCCGTTTTGACACGCTACGCTTACATGGCGATTGCCATGCAGGAAATATTCTCTGGCGTGACGGCCCGCTGTTTGTCGATTTAGACGATGCCCGCAATGGACCTGCCGTGCAGGATCTCTGGATGTTGCTAAATGGCGATAAAGCAGAGCAGCGGATGCAGCTTGAGACGATCATTGAGGCTTATGAAGAGGTGAGTGAATTTGATACCTCTGAACTCGGACTGATTGAACCTTTACGCGCCATGCGTTTAGTTTATTATCTTGCCTGGCTTATGCGTCGTTGGGCTGATCCTGCATTTCCCAAAAACTTCCCATGGCTCACCGGGGAAGATTACTGGCTGCAGCAAACGGCGACTTTTATCGCGCAGACAAAAACGCTGCAGGAGCCCCCTTTACAATTAACGCCAATGTATTAATCGAACACATCAGGAGAGAGATTACATGAAAAAGATTTGGCTGGCGCTGGCTGGTATGGTTTTAGCATTTAGCGCATCGGCAGCGCAGTTCAGTGATGGCAAACAATACATCACGCTGGAAAAACCGATTGCTGGCGAGCCTCAGGTTTTAGAGTTTTTCTCGTTCTACTGCCCGCATTGCTATCAGTTTGAAGAGGTTCTTCATGTTTCTGAAAACGTGAAGAAAAAACTGCCGGAAGGCGTGAAGATGACCAAATACCACGTTGAGTTCCTGGGGCCGTTGGGCAAGGATCTGACGCAGGCATGGGCAGTTGCGATGGCGCTGGGTGTGGAAGACAAAATCACCGTTCCGATGTTTGAAGGTGTGCAGAAACTGCAAACCGTCCAGTCTGTCGCGGACATTCGCAAAGTCTTCGTTGATGCGGGGATCAAAGGTGAAGATTACGATGCTGCATGGAACAGCTTTGTGGTGAAATCACTGGTTGCGCAGCAGGAGAAAGCCGCTGCTGACCTGCAGCTTCAGGGCGTGCCAGCGATGTTCGTCAACGGTAAATATCAGATTAACCCGCAAGGGATGGATACCAGCAGTATGGATATCTTCGTGCAACAGTACGCTGATACTGTAAAACACCTGGTTGAAAAGAAATAACGAAAACGCCGGTCACTGACCGGCGTTTTTATTTGATGCTTTAATCTCTTCTATCAGTTCATCTTTCTGAACCCACAGCGTATTCAACCAAAGCTGAAAGCGGCGTTTAAATCCTTTGTCATTAACATAATCGCCGTGCAATTCTTCCTGAACAGGCTCCAGGTTTACACGTACGACGATACGGGTCAGTTTGCCACTCAACATGTCGTAGAAGGGACGACGGCTGTTTTCCGGATAGCACAGCGTGACATTGAGCAACTTATCAAATTGCGATCCCAGGACGTTCAACGCCATAGCAATACCGGCCGCTTTGGGAGGCAACAAGTTTTTGTAAGGTGATCGCGTCTGCTGGTGCTTCTCATCGGTAAACCGTGAGCCTTCGACGAAATTCACAATGGTCGTTGGATGCGCACGAAACTTCTCGCAGGAGCGTCGGGTGGTTTCCACATCCTTGCCACGTTGCTCAGGGTGGCGCAGTAGATAGCTGCGCGAGTAACGTTTCATAAAGGGCATATCCAGCGCCCAGCATGCCAGACCAATGAACGGTACCCAGGCCAGTTGCTGTTTGAGAAAATATTTATTCATGGGGATGTGCTTACGGAACAGGACGCAAAGCACAACAATATCCGCCCAGCTGTAATGATTACAAATGAGCAGATACCAGTTTTTCTTGTTCAGCCCCTCCAGTCCTTCTACGTCCCACTTTAGCCATGGGTTGAGATGCAGGAGCAGTGCGAGACCTTCACACCAGCAAAACATCATGAAATTGCAGAAGACGGAAACCTTGCGCCAGACGAAAGGAATGGGCAAAAGGAGTTTCACGATTCCGGCGATAATGATCGGTACAGAACATAAAATCGTGACCAAAATGGTCAATACGATACTCAGCAAAAGCGTTATCGCAGCGAGTATTCTCGTCATAATTAAATTATTCAAAAGGTTAGCCATAAATAGTGCGCTAAAGACACGCAAGGGGCAGATTTTATCAGAAAACGGACCAAATAATGGGTCTTCGAGGAATAGAAAAGTTAACTATATCTATCCACATCCTGATATCGGTATCATTTTAAGAATAAATCTCTGCGCTTCTGTCTAACATAATGAAAAACATGAATAAAAGTTATGATATTTAAAGCATTATGCCTGAGATAAACTAAATTAAATTATTTATGCACAAAGTTATCCACAATTTACTTTGCGAGAGATCCAGAAGATCTGCAAAAGTTTTACGACAAATACGGTGAAAAACTCATGTTTTCATCCTGTCTGTGGCATCCTTTATCCATAATCTGATAAACAGGCACGGACATTATGGTTCAGATCCCAGAAAACCCCCTTATCCTTGTAGATGGTTCATCTTATCTCTATCGCGCATATCACGCGTTCCCGCCACTGACGAATGGTGCGGGGGAACCAACGGGTGCGATGTACGGCGTTCTTAATATGCTGCGCAGCCTGATTATGCAGTATCAGCCGACGCACGCCGCCGTGGTATTTGATGCTAAGGGTAAAACCTTCCGTGATGAATTGTTCGAGCATTACAAATCTCATCGTCCGCCGATGCCTGACGATCTGCGGGCGCAGATCGAACCTCTGCATGCAATGGTAAAAGCGATGGGCTTGCCGTTGTTGGCGGTTTCCGGTGTTGAAGCGGATGATGTTATCGGTACGCTGGCGCGTGAAGCGGAAAAAGTCGGTCGCCCGGTACTCATCAGTACTGGCGATAAGGACATGGCCCAGTTAGTGACGCCGAACGTTACGCTTATCAACACCATGACCAATACGATTCTTGGCCCGGATGAGGTGGTGAATAAGTACGGTGTCCCGCCTGAGTTGATCATCGACTTCCTGGCCCTGATGGGTGACTCCTCCGATAACATTCCGGGCGTTCCGGGTGTCGGCGAAAAAACCGCGCAGGCTTTGCTGCAGGGGCTGGGTGGTCTTGATACGTTGTATGCAGAAACAGATAAAATTGCCGGCCTGACTTTCCGTGGTGCGAAAACCATGGCAGCGAAGCTCGAGCAGAATAAAGATGTGGCGTATCTCTCTTATAAGCTGGCGACGATCAAAACCGATGTCGAACTGGAACTGACCTGCGAACAACTTAACGTACAGCAGCCTGCCGCAGACACGCTAGTGGATCTGTTTAAAAAGTACGAATTTAAGCGCTGGATTGTCGATGTTGAAGCCGGGAAATGGCTACAAGCGAAAGGCGCAAAGCCCGCGGCAAAACCGCAAGAAACCATCGTGGCTGACGAAACGCCTGAAGAACCGGTGGCGGCACTCTCTTATGAAAACTATGTGACGATACTGGACGAAGCCACGCTGGAAAGCTGGATTGAAAAACTGAAAAAAGCGCCAGTCTTTGCATTTGATACCGAAACCGACAGTCTCGATAACCACTCTGCAAATCTGGTGGGTCTCTCATTCGCCATTGAACCGGGTGTGGCGGCTTACGTTCCCGTTGCTCATGATTATCTTGATGCGCCTGATCAGGTAGCCCGCGACCGCGCACTGGAACTGCTAAAACCGCTACTGGAAGATGAGGGTGCCCGTAAGGTTGGGCAAAACCTGAAGTACGACCGTGGCGTATTGCAAAACTATGGCATTGAGCTGCGCGGTATCGCTTTCGATACGATGCTGGAGTCTTACATCCTGAATAGCGTTGCAGGCCGACACGACATGGACAGCCTGTCCGATCGTTGGTTGAAACATAAAACGATCACATTCGAAGAGATTGCCGGCAAAGGTAAAAACCAGCTGACGTTTAACCAGATTGCTCTGGAAGAAGCCGGACGTTATGCCGCAGAAGACGCCGACGTCACCCTGCAACTGCATCTGAAAATGTGGCCAGAACTGCAGAAGCACAAAGGGCCGCTGAATGTCTTTGAAAACATCGAAATGCCGCTGGTGCCAGTGCTGTCTCGTGTTGAGCGTAACGGCGTGAAGATCGATCCCGCCGTGTTGCACAACCATTCGGAAGAGCTGTCGTTACGCCTGACGGCGCTGGAACAAAAGGCGCATGAGATCGCGGGAGAAGCGTTTAATCTCTCCTCCACAAAACAGCTGCAAACGATTCTGTTTGAAAAACAGGGAATTAAGCCGCTGAAGAAAACGCCGGGCGGCGCGCCGTCAACGTCGGAAGAGGTACTGGAAGAGCTGGCATTAGACTACCCGTTGCCAAAGGTGATCCTGGAGTATCGCGGTCTGGCGAAGCTGAAATCGACCTACACCGATAAGCTGCCGCTGATGATCAACCCGAAAACCGGACGCGTGCATACCTCTTATCATCAGGCGGTAACTGCAACAGGTCGTTTATCATCAACCGATCCAAACCTGCAAAATATTCCAGTACGTAACGACGAAGGCCGCCGTATCCGTCAGGCCTTTATTCCGCCCCAGGATTATCTGATTGTCTCGGCGGATTACTCGCAAATCGAGCTGCGTATTATGGCGCATCTCTCGCGAGACAAAGGGCTGTTAACCGCTTTTGCACAAGGAAAAGATATTCACCGCGCAACAGCAGCAGAAGTCTTTGGTCTGCCGTTGGAGAGCGTAACGGGTGAGCAGCGTCGTAGCGCAAAAGCCATTAACTTTGGTCTGATCTACGGCATGAGCGCGTTCGGGCTTGCGCGCCAGCTGAACATTCCGCGTAAAGAAGCGCAGAAGTATATGGATTTGTACTTCGAACGGTACCCTGGCGTGCTGGAGTATATGGAGCGCACGCGAGCACAGGCCAAAGAGCAGGGATTCGTTGAAACTCTGGAAGGGCGTCGTCTTTACTTACCAGACATCAAGTCGAGCAATGCTGCGCGGCGTGCAGGCGCTGAACGTGCGGCGATCAACGCACCGATGCAGGGAACGGCAGCAGATATCATCAAACGTGCGATGATTGCCGTTGATGACTGGCTGCAAACCGAGCAACCTCGAGTGCGCATGATCATGCAAGTACACGATGAACTGGTGTTTGAAGTGCACAAAGATGATCTCGATGCCGTATCGAAAAAGATCCATCAATTAATGGAAAACTGTACGCACATTGATGTGCCGCTGCTGGTGGAAGTGGGAAGCGGTGAAAATTGGGATCAAGCGCACTAAGGGTTTACTGAACAGCGCGCTTTTTCGTAACTAAGCAACATAAGATAGAACATTTTGTGATGATTATTGGAATTCCCTATGTAAGGAATGAAAAAAAATTACAAAAAGTGCTTTCTGAGCTGCTCAAAAAAGAGTAAAGTTATTCGCGTAGGGTACAGAGGTAAGATGTTCTATCTTTCAGACCTTTTACTTCACGTAATCGGATTTGGCTGAATATTTTAGCCGCCCCAGTCAGTTAATGACTGGGGCGTTTTTTATTGTACTCTTCATACTTCACGCTGCAGGTGCGTTGGTTTCCTCGCTCACCTCAGTCACTTACTGATGTAAGCTCCTGAGGATTCACTGCGTCACCGCCTTCCTGCAACTTGAATTATTTTGAGTAAAAGCGAAAACACGGTCCGTAGATCGGATAAGCCGCGTTTGCGACATTATCCGGTACAACATTCGCAGGAAGGGATTATTCTGCGTCCTGACTCTCTTCAACTGGCGCCAGTTCGCTAAACCAGGTATCCAGCTTCTGACGTAACTTATCCACGCCTTGCTTCTTCAGCGACGAAAATGCTTCTACCTGCACATCACCGTTAAACGCCAGAACGGCTTCACGCACCATATTGAGCTGAGCTTTGCGCGCTCCGCTGGCCAGTTTGTCTGCTTTCGTCAGCAGAACCAAAACCTGAACATTGCTCTCAACGGCCCACAGAATCATCTGCTGGTCGAGATCCTTCAGCGGGTGGCGAATGTCCATCAGCACCACCAACCCTTGCAGGCTCTGACGCTTTTCCAGGTATTCCGCCAGCGCACGCTGCCATTTGCGTTTCATCTCTTCCGGGACTTCGGCGTAACCGTATCCTGGTAGGTCGACAAGACGTTTACCGTCCACGACTTCAAACAGGTTGATCAACTGTGTGCGACCGGGTGTTTTGGAGGTACGCGCCAGGCTCTTCTGGTTCGTCAGGGTATTCAGTGCGCTGGATTTGCCTGCATTGGAACGGCCAGCGAACGCCACTTCGATTCCGGTATCGGAAGGTAAGTGGCGAATATCAGGCGCACTCATCACAAAGTGCGTCTGTTGATAATTCAAATTAATCAAAGGGGTCGTCTCCGTCAGTCAAAGCTTTGCAGCGATTATACCTGAACCCCAGCAAAAGACGGATGTTTCGACATATGCCCGTGTAAGTAAAAACCTTGTGGTTTGTGAGATATTGACGATTGTAGATATACGAAATTTCAGAGTCATTGCCGGGTGAAAAGTGATTTAGCTCAAATAAATCATTAAGTTATTTTTTTAATGGTGCTCTTACACGCCGAAAACGTCGTGGTGGTCACTTGTCTGTCTGAGCTGATGGCGTAAAGTAGTGCTCATAGCGAGGATGCTAACAGGACAGACGGACTCAGGATGAGGGTCAGGAGCGCCAGGAGGCGAAGACACAGGATTGTCAGGAAGACAAACGTCCGGAGACGTATGTAAAAGGAAATGGAAACAACACGGAACGTTTCAGGCTAAAGGAAAGACAGGGTGTGTTGATGGCCGACAGGGAATGTAGAACCCGTTAAGGGTTATGAGTAAAGAAAAAAGGCGACAGATGACTCTGTCGCCTTTTTTCTTTACTTGCTTTCTGCTAGATTCCGCCGCAAATGTATACTGAATAAAACGGCCAAAGACGAATTATTATGAAATCAACTTCTACACCACGCGGCAAAGGTCCCGCAAAAGCGCGCCGTAAAACACGCGAAGAGCTTAACCAGGAAGCTCGTGACCGTAAGCATCAGAAAAAACACCGTGGCCATGCGGCGGGTAGCCGTGCGTCCGGCAGTGAAGGTGCTTCTGGCTCTAAGAATTCGAACAAACAAAAAGATCCACGTATTGGCAGTAAAACCCCCATTCCATTGGGTGTGACTGAAAAAGTCACCAAACAGCACAAACCGAAGAGTGAGAAACCTATGCTTTCACCGCAGGCTGAGTTGGATTTACTGGAAACGGATGAGCGCCTGGATGCGCTGTTAGAACGTCTTGAAGCAGGCGAAACCCTCAGTGAAGAAGATCAGTCCTGGGTAGATGCCAAGCTGGACCGCATCGATGAACTGATGCAGAAGCTGGGTCTTTCTTATGAAGACGATGATGAAGAAGAAGAGGACGAGAAGCAGGAAGATATGATGCGCCTGCTCAAAGGCGGCAACTAACGGGTTTACACCGTGGGCCTCCCCGTCCTGCTTATAACCCTTCCGGTTATATGTTATCTGGTGTGGTTATTCGTTAAACTACAGCGGTTGTCGCGGCGACAGAAGTGGCTGCGCAACCGGCTTATCACCCGTAGTGGAGGAAAGCCGGTACGCCGTACCCGCCAGCGATGCCATCGGAAGGAGTGAGCATGTCTGAACAGCTAATAGACTGGGATCTGGCCCTGATCCAGAAATATAACTATTCCGGGCCACGATATACGTCGTATCCCACCGCGCTGGAGTTTTCTGAAGACTTTGGCGAAGAGGCATTCCGGCACGCTGTAGCGCGTTATCCTGAGCGCCCGCTGTCTCTCTATGTACACATCCCATTCTGCCATAAGCTCTGCTACTTCTGCGGTTGCAACAAGATTGTGACCCGCCAGCAGCACAAAGCCGATCAATATCTTGATGCCTTAGAGCAAGAAATAGTGCACCGTGCGCCGCTTTTTTCCGGACGCAACGTTAGCCAGTTGCACTGGGGCGGCGGTACGCCAACCTATCTGAATAAAGCGCAAATCAGCCGCTTAATGACGTTGCTGCGTGAACACTTTCATTTTAATGCGGATGCGGAAATCTCGATCGAGGTCGATCCGCGTGAGATTGAGTTGGATGTGCTCGATCATTTACGCGCAGAAGGTTTTAACCGTCTGAGTATGGGCGTACAGGACTTCAACAAAGAGGTCCAGCGTCTGGTCAACCGTGAGCAAGACGAAGCGTTTATTTTTGCCCTGCTGAATCACGCGCGCGATATCGGTTTTACCTCCACCAACATTGATCTGATTTACGGTTTACCGAAACAGACGCCGGAAAGCTTTGCGTTCACCCTGAAACGCGTGGCGGAATTGAAGCCTGACCGTCTGAGTGTCTTTAACTACGCGCATCTGCCGACCCTGTTTGCCGCGCAACGTAAAATTAAAGATGCCGATCTGCCCAGCGCGCAGCAGAAACTGGATATTCTGCAGGAAACTATCTCTTCGTTAACCGAAACGGGCTATCAGTTTATTGGGATGGACCACTTTGCCCGTCCGGATGATGAGTTAGCCGTCGCGCAACGTGAAGGCGTACTGCACCGTAATTTCCAGGGCTACACCACCCAGGGCGATACCGACCTGCTGGGGATGGGCGTTTCCGCCATCAGTATGATTGGCGACTGCTACGCGCAGAACCAAAAAGAGCTGAAACACTATTATCAGCTCGTTGATGAGCAGGGAAATGCGCTATGGCGCGGTATTGCATTGACCCAGGATGACTGTATTCGCCGGGATGTTATTAAGTCGCTGATTTGCAACTTCCGTCTGGATTACACGACGATTGAGCAGCAATGGGCGCTGAATTTTGCAGACTACTTTGCTGAAGATCTGAACCTGCTGGCGCCATTGGCAAAAGATGGGCTGGTGGACGTCAATGAAAAAGGGATTCAGGTGACACCAAAAGGGCGCCTGCTGATCCGTAACATTTGCATGTGCTTTGATGCGTATCTGCGCCGTAAAGCGCGGATGCAGCAGTTCTCACGCGTCATTTAAAAACGCCCCAGTGGCGCTGCGCTTACCGGGTCTACGATGTGTAGTTCTGATAAGCGTAGTGCCATCGGGTGTTTTGTTCGTCACTCCATTCCTAACTCTTTGAGCTTGCGTGTCAGGGTATTACGACCCCAGCCAAGCAATCTTGCCGCTTCCTGTTTATGCCCCTGCGTATGACGTAACGCGGTCGTTAACAGTGTGCGTTCCATTTCCGGTTGCGCTTCCGAAAGCAGGTTTTGATGACCGGAACGCAGCGCCCGATCGGCCCACTGTGCCAACAGCGTGGCCCAACTGTCCGGCTGCATATGTGAAGGACTGTCGGGAACGGCGACGTCAAACAACTCGCTGGGAAGATCCTGAATTAACACTTCCTGTCCGGCGGCCATGACGGTGAGCCAACGGCAGGTGTTTTCCAGCTGGCGCACGTTACCCGGCCATGCCAGGCGCGTCAGGGCGGCTTCGGTTTCCGGGTGTAATTGTTTGGCTTCAACCCCTAATTCCTGCGCGGCGTCTTGCAGAAAATGACGTGCCAGACGGGGTATGTCCTCCCGACGCTCACGCAGCGGCGGCAAATGAACGCGAATTACGTTCAGACGATGGAACAGGTCTTCGCGAAACTTGCCTTCCTGCACGCGTAATTCCAGATTCTGGTGAGTGGCGGCGATAATACGCACATCCACTTTCACTGGCGCATATCCCCCGACACGATAAAACTGCCCGTCAGCGAGGACACGCAATAAGCGAGTTTGTACGTCCAGCGGCATGTCGCCAATTTCATCCAGAAACAGCGTCCCACCGTCAGCCTGTTCAAAACGCCCCTGACGAATGGTATTCGCGCCAGTAAATGCCCCTTTTTCGTGACCAAATAACTCAGATTCAATCAAATCCTTCGGAATGGCCGCCATATTCAGGGCAATAAACGGGGCTTTGACACGCGGGCTGTGGCGATGCAGCGCATGGGCAACCAGCTCTTTGCCGGTACCGGACTCGCCGTTGATCAGCACACTGATTGAAGAGCGAGACAATCGACCAATAATACGAAATACATCCTGCATGGCAGGGGCTTCGCCAATGATATCGTTGGTCGGGCCGTTGTTCTGGATATTCCGGGGTTGTTGCTGTTCCTGATAATGGCTGATGGCGCGCTCAACCAGCGCGACCGCCTCGTCAATATCAAACGGTTTTGGCAGGTAATCAAATGCGCCCTGCTGATAAGCGCTGACGGCAGCGTCCAGATCGGAATGCGCCGTCATAATGATGACCGGCAGCATAGAGTGGCGTTGCTTAATCTGTTTTAACAGCGTCAGACCGTCCATTCCCGGCATACGGATATCGGACAGCAGAACATCTGGCGTTTTGCTTGCCAGCGCGTCCAGTACCTCGTTACCGCTTTCAAACGTGGTGCAGTTCAACCCTGCCCCGGCGAGCGCACGTTCAAGCACCCAACGGATGGAACTATCGTCATCGACGACCCAGACTATTCCTCGTTGCATAAACGTCACCTTTATTTCCTGATAGGCAGGTAAACCGAGAACTCGGTATGACCCGGCCAACTGGTAAATTCAATCTTGCCGGAATGTTGATCAATCAAATTACGGGCGATGGACAGCCCCAGCCCGGTACCGCCTTCGCGACCACTCACCATGGGATAAAACAACGTGTCCTGCAAATGAGAAGGAATGCCCGGACCGTTGTCTTCTACGTCGATACGCGCCGCCAGGCGATAACGCATCCCGTGCAGGGTTAGCTGGAAAGCGGTGCGGGTACGCAGAATAATTTCTCCGCCGTTCGGTCCCAACGCCTGAAGGGCGTTGCGCACGATATTCAGCAGCACCTGCTCGATTTGGTCCGGATCGTGCGCAAGCTCCGGCAGACTCGGATCGTAATCACGAATCAGCGTCACGTTTTCTGGCAGCTCCATTGAAACCAGCGCCACCACACGTTCTGCGACCTTATGAATACTTTCGTTGATGTGCATGCCCGGATGTTGTGGCCCCAGCAGGCGGTCAACCAGATTACGCAACCTGTCCGCTTGCTCGATAATGACTTTGGTGTATTCCATCAACGCCGGATCGGGAAGCGCCTTGCTCAGTAACTGCGCCGCGCCGCGTAAACCGCCAAGCGGGTTTTTAATTTCATGCGCCAGTCCACGCACCAGATCGCGGGCAGCAATTTGTTGAGCATGCTGCAGCTGTTCCTGACTCAAACGGCGTTGGTTATCCATCGGCGCCATTTCCAGCAGGATAAGGCCATCTGGTAGCCTTTGTGCGGTCACGGAGAGGATATGCGAGTGACTATCTATCACCAGTGTGACTTCGTTGTCTGTAAAGCCCTGGCCTGCTTCTAAGCTTTCGCGCATCAGCGCAATGTTTAACGAAAAATAGCTCAACAATTCAGGAAGCGGCGAGCCAAACAGTTTGCGGGAACTCTGGGCGAGCAACTGCTGCGCGGCGGGATTGGCGTAATGCACCACCAGCTCGTCATCGACAAGTAAGATGCTATTGATTAAAGAATTAAGGATCTGCCCAGCATCGGGCAGCATGCCAGTTGCCATTTAGCAGTCTCCTGGAAAAGTTTGCACCAATTTAGTGCATTATAGCTTTTTACTGATAAAAAGCGCGTGAAGTCAGGTTGTTGGTGGAGAAAAAAGCCCATCCGGAGATGGGCTAAAAGTTTCCACGGCAACTAAAAAACGCCTGACGTCTTTCACGCTGCTGCTGCGTTGGCTACGAGTTACTCGGCTCATCCATGAGCCTCGCCCTTACGGGCCGTCACTCCGTGACGTTCAAATCTGTTCCAGACAGATTTGTCGCTCACCCCAGTCACATAGCTATCTATGCTCCTGGGGATTTGCTCAGTTGCCGCCTTGCCGCAACGCGAAATTCGTCGGATTTTTAAGATACGGTTAAACGCTGTAGTACAGTTCAAACTCTACCGGGTGTGGCGTCATGCGTACGCGGTCATCTTCTTCACGACGCAGCGTAATGTACGCATCGATCGCTTCGTCGGTGAACACGCCGCCTGCGGTCAGGAACTCGCGGTCCAGATCCAGCTCTTTCAGTGCTTCTTCCAGAGAGCCAGCAACCTGTGGGATCTCTTTCGCTTCTTCCGGCGGCAGGTCATACAGGTTTTTGTCCATCGCTTCGCCCGGGTGGATCTTGTTCTTAATACCGTCAAGACCCGCCATCAGCAGGGCAGCAAAGCACAGGTACGGGTTAGCCGCTGGATCCGGGAAGCGCACTTCGATACGACGCGCTTTCGGAGAAGCAACCACTGGAATACGGATAGAGGCAGAACGGTTACGGGCAGAGTAAGCCAGCATAACCGGTGCTTCATAACCCGGGACCAGACGCTTGTAGGAGTTGGTGGTCGGGTTTGCCAGGGCGTTGATCGCTTTAGCGTGTTTGATAACGCCGCCGATGTAGAACAGCGCCTGCTCAGACAGACCGGCATATTTGTCGCCAGAGAACAGGTTTACGCCGTTCTTGGACAGAGACATGTGGCAGTGCATACCGGAACCGTTATCGCCAAACATCGGTTTTGGCATAAAAGTTGCTGTTTTACCGAAACGGTGCGCAACGTTGTGAACCACATATTTGTAGATCTGAATTTCGTCCGCTTTCTTGGTCATGGTGTTAAAGCGGGTAGCGATTTCGTTCTGGCCTGCGGTTGCCACTTCGTGGTGATGTGCTTCAACAACCAGACCCATCTCTTCCATGATCAGACACATGGTGGAACGGATGTCCTGAGAAGAGTCTACCGGAGGAACCGGGAAGTAGCCGCCTTTCACGCCAGGACGGTGACCTTTGTTACCACCTTCATATTTGGTGGAAGAGTTCCATGCACCTTCGATATCGTCGATGGCTACGTGGGAACCGGAGATGGATGCGCCGAAACGAATGTCATCAAACAGGAAGAATTCTGGCTCTGGCCCGAACAGAACGGTGTCTGCGATGCCGGTAGCGCGCAGGTATTCTTCAGCGCGTTTGGCGATGGAGCGCGGGTCACGGTCATAGCCTTGCAGCGTGCCAGGTTCCAGGATGTCACAACGGATAATCAGAGTAGATTCTTCAAAGAACGGGTCGATGAGCGCAGTGGACGCATCTGGCATCAGTACCATGTCAGATTCGTTAATGCCTTTCCAGCCGCCGATGGAGGAGCCGTCAAACATTTTGCCTTCTTCGAAGAATTCGGCATTTACCTGATGAGCAGGAATAGTGACGTGCTGTTCTTTACCTTTGGTATCGGTGAAGCGCAAATCAACAAACTTCACTTCGTGCTCGTTCAGCATCGTCAATACGTGTTCAGCGGACATACTTTAACTCTCCCGGATTGGTCATTGTCGTCGTGGTAACGAGGTCTACAATTCTGCAAAAATTGGCCGTGTCGCCGTAAAAAATATAAAGCGAAATCTGTGCCAACTTTTAAATTGCCCCTAAAAGGCGTTATCATGCGCACCATCGTGCAAAAGGGCTGCACCATGGTGAGCACGCTGCACCAATATAGTGCTTCAATGTGAACATTAAGCACCATGTTGGTGCAATGAGCAATGAGTAACCCTTTTAACGCTCCGTGAAAGCGATCACAAAGAAACTCTGCAATACTTGTTTGCGGAGGATGTTTGTGATCCTGTTTTGTAGTGCGATTAATCCGTGTACAATAACGCGCTATTCCTAATGCCCGAGGCAAAGTTGTGATCGAAAATTTGCGTAACATCGCCATCATCGCGCACGTTGACCATGGTAAAACTACCCTGGTCGACAAGCTGCTGCAGCAATCCGGTACGTTTGATGCGCGTGCCGAAACCCAAGAGCGTGTGATGGACTCCAACGATTTGGAGAAAGAGCGTGGGATTACCATCCTCGCGAAAAACACCGCTATCAAATGGAATGACTACCGTATCAACATCGTTGATACCCCGGGGCACGCCGACTTCGGTGGTGAAGTTGAACGTGTAATGTCCATGGTCGATTCCGTGCTGTTGGTCGTTGATGCAATGGATGGTCCGATGCCGCAGACGCGCTTCGTGACCAAAAAAGCCTTTGCTCATGGCCTGAAGCCAATTGTTGTTATCAACAAAGTTGACCGTCCTGGCGCGCGTCCTGACTGGGTTGTTGATCAGGTATTTGACCTGTTCGTTAACCTTGATGCAACCGACGAACAGCTGGACTTCCCTATCGTTTACGCCTCTGCGCTGAACGGTATCGCAGGTCTGGATCACGAAGATATGGCTGAAGATATGACTCCGCTGTATCAGACCATCGTTGATCGCGTACCGGCACCGAACGTTGACCTTGATGGCCCGCTGCAGATGCAAATCTCTCAGCTGGACTACAACAACTACGTTGGTGTTATCGGCATCGGTCGTATCAAGCGCGGTAAAGTTAAACCGAACCAGCAGATCACTATCATTGATAGCGCAGGCAAAACCCGCAACGGTAAAGTCGGTAAAGTTCTGACCCACCTGGGTCTGGAACGTATCGAGAGTGACGTTGCAGAAGCGGGCGATATCATCGCGATCACCGGTCTCGGCGAGCTGAACATCTCTGATACCATCTGTGATACACAGAATGTTGAAGCGCTGCCAGCACTGTCCGTTGATGAACCGACCGTATCCATGTTCTTCTGCGTAAACACCTCTCCGTTCTGTGGTAAAGAAGGTAAGTACGTTACCTCTCGTCAGATTCTTGACCGCCTGAACAAAGAGCTGGTGCACAACGTGGCACTGCGCGTTGAAGAAACGCCAGATGCGGATGCGTTCCGTGTATCTGGTCGTGGTGAGCTGCACCTGTCCGTTCTGATCGAAAACATGCGTCGTGAAGGTTTCGAAATGGCGGTTTCCCGTCCGAAAGTTATCTTCCGCGAAATCGACGGCCGTAAACAAGAGCCGTTCGAAAACGTAACGCTGGACGTCGAAGAACAGCATCAGGGTTCTGTCATGCAGGCTCTGGGTGAGCGTAAAGGCGACCTGAAAAACATGAATCCAGATGGCAAAGGCCGCGTACGTCTTGACTACGTGATCCCAAGCCGTGGTCTGATCGGCTTCCGTTCAGAATTCATGACCATGACCTCTGGTACCGGTCTGCTGTACTCCACCTTCAGCCATTACGACGATATTCGTGCGGGCGATGTTGGTCAGCGTCAGAACGGCGTACTGATCTCCAACGGTCAGGGTAAAGCGGTTGCGTTCGCACTGTTCAGCCTGCAGGATCGCGGTAAGCTGTTCCTGGGTCACGGTGCAGAAGTTTACGAAGGCCAGATCATCGGTATTCACAGTCGTTCTAACGACCTGACTGTAAACTGCCTGACCGGTAAGAAACTGACCAACATGCGTGCTTCCGGTACTGACGAAGCAACCACGCTGGTCCCAGCTCAGAAAATGACTCTGGAGCAGGCTCTGGAATTCATCGATGACGACGAACTGGTAGAAGTTACCCCAACTTCCATCCGTATCCGTAAACGTCACCTGACTGAAAACGATCGTAAACGCGCAATGCGCGGCGCGAAAGAAGAGTAATTAACGCTTCTTTCTACGATAAGACCCTGCCTTCGTGGCGGGGTTTTTTTTTGGGATCTTTTTGGCCGTACTACGACCTCACCGACGCTGTTCATTCCTGCCTCTCTTCACCTGCCAAACTCCCGTACCCTCGTCATAAGAGAGCTTTGTCACATTTATCTTCAAAGCATGTCGGCGCTGTTTGCTTTCTTTTTTAGCGTCAGCGTATGATGCTTTCGCTGGTTTAAACCAAATGGGTTAAACAATGACGAGCAATCAGTCGACCGTTGAAAATGCGAAAGAGAAGCTGGACCGTTGGTTAAACGATGGGATCACCACGTCAGGTGGAAAGCTGCCTTCTGAGCGGGAATTAGGTGAGCTGCTGGGTATTAAGCGTATGACGCTACGTCAGGCGCTGTTAAATCTTGAGGCTGAATCCAAAATATTCCGTAAGGATCGTAAAGGATGGTTCGTCACCCAGCCACGCTTCAATTACAGCCCGGAATTATCGGCGAGCTTTCAGCGTGCTGCGCTTGAACAGGGCAGGGAACCGTCATGGGGATTTACTGAGAAAAGCCGTATTTCCGATTTTCCAGAGATGGTTGCTCCTTTGACAACCGTCACCGCATCCGACGAGCTGTATCGGGTGACGGGGTGGGGTGCACTGGAAGGGCATAAAGTTTTCTACCATGAAACGTTTATTAATCCCGTTGTGGCTCCAGGCTTTATTGATCAGCTTGAAAACCAATCTTTTTCTACCGTATGGGAACAAGTCTATAAAAAAGAAACGGTGGTAAAGAAGCTGGTTTTCAAACCGGTTCGCATGCCTGGCGATATCAGTAAATTTATTGGCGGCTCCGCCGGGATGCCAGCCATTCTTATTGAAAAGCATCGGGCTGACCGCGATGGGAATATCGTACAAATAGACCTTGAATACTGGCGATTTGAGGCAGTTGATCTCTTTATTAACTTGTAGGTGTATTATGGTCACAATGAATAATGCAGAAAAAATTCTGGCGCGTGTAGACAACCTTCCCCTTTATCTTCATGCATATGCTTATCATCTGAATATGCGTCTCGAGCGAATTTTACCCAATGACTTATTGGATATCGCGCATGAGAACCAGCTACGTGGTGTAAAAATTCATGTTCTTGATGGGGAACGCTATTCACTCGAAAATATGAATGACAGCGAACTTTCTGCTTTTGGTGATAAAGCACGTCAGCTGAATCTTGATGTTCATATTGAGACCAGTGCCTCAGATAAAAAAGCCATTGATCAGGTTGCCGCTATTGCATTAAAAACAGGTGCGTCATCCGTCCGCTTTTATCCGCGCTATGAAGGTAATCTGCAGGAGGTCATGTCGATTATCGCCAAAGATATCGCCTATATTCGTGACACTTACCAGAACAGCGGCTTAACCTTCACACTTGAACAGCATGAAGATCTGAAAAGCCATGAGCTGGCCTCATTAATTAAGCAAAGTGGAATGGAGTCTCTCTCTCTGCTGTTTGACTTTGCCAATATGATTAATGCGAATGAGCATCCCCTCGACGCACTGGACACAATGGCACCGCATATTACTCAGGTGCACATTAAAGACGCGCTGATCGTGAATGAAGAAGGTGGACTGGGTCATAAAGCCTGTATCTCTGGTCAGGGCGATATGCCGTTCAAAGCATTGCTAACAAAACTGATCTGTTTAGGTGATGAAAAACCTCAGGTTATGGCCTATGGCCTGGAAGAAGAAGTTGATTATTATGCCCCGGCATTTCGTTTCGAAAATGAAGGCGACAACCCCTGGATCCCATGGCGTCAAATGAGTGAAACACCACTGCCTGAAGCCAATGCCCTGGAAGAACGCCTAATAAAAGAAAAAGAAGATGCGATTAACCAGATAAAATTTGTGCGCAGTGTTCTGCAACAAATCAAAAAAGAGGCGATTGATATTCTAAATACGTAATGCTGTTTTAATTTCTCTTATGTGCATGGAAAACCATTCTTCGAGAATGGTCGGGTTGCTATTGCCTATAAAACAATGAATTTAGTCATACTTTAGGGGATGTTATGCTCACCAAAAAGAAATGGGCGTTATTTAGCCTGTTAACGCTGTGTGGCGGTACAATTTATAAATTACCGTCATTAAAAGATGCGTTTTATATACCAATGCAGGAATACTTTCATTTGACCAATGGTCAAATTGGTAATGCGATGTCGGTGAACTCATTTGTTACGACGGTGGGTTTTTTCCTGTCTATCTATTTTGCCGACAAACTGCCACGTAAATACACCATGTCGTTTTCGCTGATTGCCACAGGGTTGTTAGGGGTCTATCTGACAACAATGCCTGGTTATTGGGGAATACTTTTTGTATGGGCGTTGTTTGGCGTCACCTGCGACATGATGAACTGGCCAGTGCTACTTAAATCGGTGAGCCGATTGGGTAATAGCGAACAGCAAGGGCGTTTGTTTGGTTTCTTCGAAACCGGTCGCGGAATCGTTGATACGATTGTGGCGTTTTCTGCTCTGGCGGTCTTTACCTGGTTTGGTAGTGGGTTGTTGGGATTCAAAGCCGGTATCTGGTTCTATTCAATCATTGTCATTGCGGTTGGGGTAATCATCTTCTTTGTTCTGAACGATAAAGAGGATGCACCTACGGTCAATGTCAGCGATACCGAAGACACGAAAAAAAGCCCGGGTATGACGACGGTACTGAAGGACAAAACGATTTGGCTAATCGCCTTCAACGTCTTCTTTGTCTATGCCGTCTACTGCGGTTTAACGTTCTTCATTCCGTTCCTGAAAAATATTTATATGCTGCCAGTCGCGCTGGTGGGGGCCTACGGCATCATTAACCAATATTGCCTGAAAATGATCGGTGGTCCGGTTGGCGGTATGATTTCAGATAAAATACTGAAATCACCCAGTAAATACTTATGTTACACCTTCATGATCAGCACGGTCGCACTGGTGCTTCTCATTATGCTGCCTCATGAAAGTATGCCGGTCTATTTAGGGATGGCGTGTACGTTAGGATTTGGCGCGATCGTATTTACGCAGCGTGCTGTTTTCTTCGCACCGATTGGCGAAGCGAAAATTGCGGAAAACCATACCGGGGCCGCGATGGCGCTGGGCAGCTTTATTGGTTACGCACCTGCCATGTTCTGTTTCAGTCTCTATGGCTACATCCTGGATTTAAACCCAGGAATGGTCGGCTATAAGATTGTCTTCGGTATTATGGCCTGCTTCGCATTCTGCGGCGCGGTAGTGTCGGTGATGCTGGTTAAACGCATCAGCCAGCGTAAGAAAGAGTTGCAGGCAGCCGAAGCCTGATACCTTCTCCGAGATAAGCATGTAAAAAAGCCGCTGATTATCAGCGGCTTTTTTTATTTGAAGCGTCAGGAAGCATCCTGATCGGCAACCACTAGCTCAATGTTTTCCTCATTGAGTAATTGTTGGAATGACGTCGGAGGGGGGGCATCGGTAAAAAATACCTGCACTTTACGCGCGTTACCGATGGACACTGCGGCAGATGCCGTAAATTTGGTGTGATCGGCAACTAATAACGTATTACGTGCATGTTTCATCATCGTCCTGGCGACGAGGGCTTCGTTGACATCAAACTCCAGTAGCGCCCCGTCATGCTCAATAGCGCCAATGCTAGTGATCAAATAATCGGCCCTGAACTCCTCAATAAAACTCACTGCAGCAGGACCAATAATTCCCCCGTTATGCGCACGCAGAGTTCCTCCTGGCACCATTACTTCAATATCCTGGTTTTTATACAGAATTTGAGCAACTCGCAGGCTGTTGGTGATGATGCGCAAGTCCCGGCGATTGAGCAATGCTCTGGCGACCGCTTCCACTGTGGTTCCTATGGTAATAAAAACCGTACAGCGTTCTGGCAGATAATCGGCAACAGCTTCTGCTATCGCCCCTTTCTCCTGAGTGAGCGATAGCTCTCTTTGCTCAAAAGCGGTATTCATAACGCTTGATACGCGCCCGGCACCACCATGATGTCGTGTAATCAGTCCTTGTTCACTAAGTTTACGAATATCACGGCGGACCGTTTGTGTGGAAACATCAAGCAATTGTGCCAGTTCCTCGATATTCATATAGCCTCGTTCAGCGATGTAATGAACAAGCTGATCGTGTCGAGGGTTACCGGTGACTTCGGTGATGCTCATGAATACTCCTGTACTCTTCCCCTGTAAATGTTCACTATTTTACGCATAAAGTGACAAAAATGATTCGGTTTGCTCACGATTAGGAATTCCGGCGCGTCCTCCAGGCTGAGTACATTTCATTGCTGCTACTGCACTGGCGAACCTAATTGACTGTTCAATCGTCATTTTTTCTGCCAACGCGACGGCCAATGCCCCGTGAAAGACATCGCCAGCCCCGGTTGTATCAACGACATCAACAGAAAACGCAGACTGCTGGTGGAGGCGCTGATCTTCAATCCATAGCGATCCTTCCCCGCCAAGTGTGACATAAACCAGGCCTTCAGTTTGTGTCGCCGCCAGACTCAAACCTTTGGTTGGGTCATCTTGACCGGTCATGCGTTTTAGCCCTGGCGTCGAAAAAACCGCATGATCGGAAAGAGCAACCAGAGGCGTAATATCCTGCGGTGTCATATCTGCATCCAGCAGTGTCTGTACGCCGGCTGCCCGCGCTAGCGTAAAGGCTTTTAATGCACCTTCGTGCCAACGTACATCGGCCAGTACGATGTCATAGCCTGTGAAATCAATCTCTTCCAGCCATTGCGCATCAGTGTCCAGGTCTGGACTCGGGTAGTTGACGATGATTCGTTCCCCGTGATTATCGACCAGAATGGCGGATTGTGATGAGCGCGCATTGGTGTATTGGCGACAATAGGTTGTATTCACTCCCCAGCCCTGAAGCTCGCTGATCAGCGTTTTTCCACAGCTATCGTCACCCAGTCGCCCAATGAAGTCGACTTCAATCCCGAGCCTGGCAATAGCAACCGCCGCAGTCGCTGCTGGCCCACCTCCCGTCTCAAGATATTGACTTGACTGATACTTACCACCTCCATCAGGCAAAGTGTTCAGAGAATAAATGCGATCCTGAACGGCGATTCCGACGCAAGCAATTCTGGTCATATGTGTTTGGTCCTGTGTGAAGTTGTCTTGTTTTGTTCATTTTAATGACATAAATGATCAAATTAGTGACGCACCTCTAGTTTTTAGTCATAAATTACAAATATGCTCAAAAACAGACGAAAATGACTTTTTATTTGTAATTATTTTGTCAACTAAAGACAGGAGATCGTTCATGACCACCATTGCATTCCTGGGATTGGGCCAGATGGGTAGCCCAATGGCCAGTAATCTGTTGCAAAAGGGGCATGCTTTACGCGTATTTGACGTTAATCAGCAGGCCGTCAGTGAGTTAGTCCAACAAGGGGCAACCGCAGCTCAAACACCTGCTGAAGCAGCTAAAGGTGCAGAGTTCATCATCACCATGCTGCCAAATGGCGACATTGTTCGGCAGGTGATGTTGGGCGATTCCGGGGTGCATGAAACCGTATCCCATGATGCGTTAGTTATCGATATGTCCACCATCCACCCCCTCCAGACGGATGCGCTGATCAATGAGTTGAAAGAGAAAGGCATCAGCATGATGGACGCCCCGGTCGGCAGAACCTCAGTGAATGCTATTGATGGCACATTACTGATTCTGGCGGGCGGTACGCCTGAGCAAGTCGAACAGGCGCGTCCAATTCTGATGTGTATGGGGAACGAATTGGTAGAAGCAGGCGGCCCGGGAATGGGGATCCGCGTGAAGCTGATTAACAACTACATGAGTATTGCGCTGAACGCGCTGTCGGCGGAAGCCGCAGTTCTTTGTGAGTCTCTGGGTCTTAGCCTGGATGTGGCGATTAAGGTTATGAGTGGAACTGCCGCAGGCAAGGGACACTTTACGACAACCTGGCCTGGGAAAGTGCTGAAGGGGGATCTGTCTCCGGCATTTATGGTGGACCTCGCACTGAAAGATCTGCGCATTGCCGTCGATGTTGCACACCAGACCGGCGCGCCGTTGAACATGGGTATTGCGGCAGAAGCCTACTACACCACGGCCAGCGAAAACGGCAGAGGACGCCAGGACTGGAGTGCGTTGTTATCTCAGGTTCGCCAGCAGGCTGGCCGTCCGGATTCACTTTAAATTTAAAACATTCACAGGAGTTACTATGTCTTCCCAAAATACCCCGTACACGCTGAAAGATATTTCTCGCCCAGGTGGTGGATTCGCTATGCTGGCCGTTGATCAACGTGAAGCCATGCGTCTGATGTTCGCCGCGTCCGGACATCCAAAACCCGTTGCCGATAGCGTGTTGACTGACTTTAAAGTCGCCGCAACACAGATCCTTTCTCCTTATGCTTCGGCGGTTCTGGCAGATAAACAGTTTTGTCTTGATGAAATTGTCTCTCAGGGAGCCGTGGCTGATTCATGCGGCCTGATCGTTGCTGCTGACCACTTTGTGCCTGGCAATGGCATTCCGGTTGATAGTGTTGAAATCGACAAAACGGTTGATCCGCATCAGGCGCGTCAGATGGGCGCAAAAGCGATGAAACTGTTGGTGCTGTGGCGGGAAGATGAGCCAGCCGAAGTGCGTCTTGCGATGGTCGAAGAATTTGTAGAGCGCTGCCGGAGCGCTGGGTTGGTGAGCATTATTGAACCTGTAGTGCGCCCGCCTCGCCAGGGTTGGGAATTTGACAAAGAAGCTGCCATTGTTGCGGCGGCTGCAGAGCTTGGCGGTACGGGAGCCGATCTCTACAAGGCAGAAATGCCATTAGGTGGTAAAGGCGATGAACAGACGTTACTGGCTGCGTGCCAGAAACTTAACGACCAGATGAAGATGCCCTGGGTCATTCTCTCATCTGGCGTTGATGCGGATGTCTTCGGGCGTGCGGTTCGCATTGCCATGAAAGCTGGCGCTTCAGGATTCCTGGCTGGGCGTGCCGTGTGGGCTTCCGTCGTCGGGGCGAAAGATCCGCAAACGATGCTGCGTGATGTTTCCGTTCCACGTCTTCAACGCCTGGCGGAAATTGTTGATGAAGGTATCGCGCAACGCTAATCACCCAATCATAACGATTCTGGAGAATAACAATGGATAAAATTACCCAGGTTTTATTTTCTGATATTGGAAAAGTCACCACCCAGTATGTGGAAGTGCCGCACCAGGAACTGAAACCACATGAAGTCCGCATTGCCCCTGTGTTTTATGGAATATGCGGCTCTGATCTGCACGTCCTGAAAGGGGGGCATCCATTCGCGAAACCTCCTGTCGTGCCAGGGCATGAAATTGCGGCACGTGTAACGGAGGTGGGGAGCGAAGTGACCCACATTCACGCGGGCGACCATGTTGTTGTCGATCCGATTATGGCCTGCATGGAGTGCCGTGCATGTAAGGCGGGGCGCTTTAATCTCTGTGAACCACCGCAGGTTGCAGGCTTTCGTGCACCAGGATTTGCCCGTTCACAGCATATCGTCCCTGCCCGGAACTGCCACGTTGCTCCTGCGTCTTTACCGCTGAAGGTTCTGGCCTTTGCTGAACCGGCAGCCTGCGCGCGTCATTGTGTAAACCGCATGCCGCAAGCCTCGCTGGAGAGCGTGTTAGTCATCGGGGCCGGAACCATTGGACTCTCTATTGTTCAGGCATTACGCATCATGGGCGCGGGAAAAATTACCGTTATCGAACCCGATGAAGCCAAACGCGCGCTGGCATTAAAACTCGGCGCCGCAGATGTCTGGGCGCCGGGCGAGCTTGATGCGGATGTTCGTTTCACGGGCGCGATTGATGTGGTTGCGGCTCAGGCCACGATTAACGATGCATTCATGCGCGTGTATGCGGGCGGTACGGTGGTGTGTATGGGCGTGCCGAGTGGGCCTCGCGAAGTCCCACTTCCGATGATGCAACGCTTTGAGCGCGATTTGCTCAATTCCGGCATGTATATACCAGAGGATTTTGATGCCGTTATTGAGTGGTTGGCGGATGGTCGGTTTGATACCAGTGAACTGGTAACCGATTTGTTCCCTGTCGATGATGCGGCGAAGGCATTTGAACGCGCGCAGCAAAATGACTCAATAAAAGTCATGCTGCAGTTCGCTGAAGATTGATGGTGTAAACCTCTGTCTGGCGCTGCGTAACAGCAGCGCCACCCTACAACAATGAAGAAGGACACTGCGATGAGTCAAATCACCAGTCCTGCACCATATTCAATCGGTCGTCCACAGGATGTGATTGATATAGTAAATAAAAACTCAGCAGTTAATACCAGCATCGGTGTCATTTTTATCGCATTGGGTGGCATTCTTATTGATGCGTACCAGGCTGCGATGGTGGGTTTTGGTAATAAGTACATTGCAGCCGAGTTTGGCATTTCTCCGGGTCTGGCGGCGACAGTTAACGCCTCCGTGTTAGTGGCCGCTCTGATTGGCGGGCTATTAGCGAACCGTGTTATTAACCGCTTTGGTCAAAAGCGTGCATTTATCATCGGAATGGGGTTGTGCACGATCGGGGCGGCAGCCGTCGCCATTGCGCCTAATATCTGGTGGGTGCTGGTATGCCGTGTCGTGATGGGCTTTGGGTTAGGTATTGATTTCCCACTGGCCACTAACGCTGTGGCGGAATTACGGGGATCAACATCGAAGAAGACCGGTTCGTCCGTTAATCTTTGGCAAATGGCCTGGTATGTTTCAACCACCGTTGTTTATCTCGTTCTGCTTCCGTTGCTTCTGTCTGGTATTGCTGAAGAACAACTCTGGCGCTACGGAATTTTCGCGGGTGCCATCTTTGCCGTCATTATCATGATCCTGCGTTACTTTTTTATCGGTGAATCTGCGATGTGGGCTGCAAGGGTCGGTCGCTATGAAGAAGCCTGCGGGATTCTGGAAAAACGCTATGGCGTTAAAGCTCAGGTTGCTAAGTCATCTAAATCAGATGCTACCTCTGCTGAAAAACCAGAAAGTAAATTTCGTGGCGGTTATGGCATCTTGTTCAATTCACGCTACCGTAAACGCACCATTCTTGGCTGTGTCGTGGCAACCATGCAGGCCTGGCAATATAACGCCGTGGGCGTTTATTTACCGCTGACGCTGGCCGGAATACTGAGTGGGGGATTAACCGGCGCATTAACGGGTTCCGCGGTAGTGAACGCACTTTGTGGGGTCACCGGCGGCTTAATCGGCTCGCTCATTCTCCAGCGTTTGGGAACGCGTCTCCAGTCGATGTATGGATTTGCGTTAGTGACCGTGGCGCTGCTGGCGTTAGGTGCCCTGGCAACCACGAGTCCCTGGCTTTCCTTAAGTCTGCTGGGCACGATTATATTCTTCCACTCTGCCGGTCCTGGCGGATTAGGAATGACCATTGCAACACTCTCTTACCCACCCACTATACGACCCACAGGTGTCGGATTTGCGCGCGCCATCATGCGTACCGGGGCCATTGCCGGGCTTATCTTCTGGCCTATGTTATGGGGGGCGTTGAAGACAGAGGCGTTTTACTGGCTGGCGATAGTGCCTTTCCTTGGATTCCTTACCTGTGTGTTGATTAAGTGGGAACCGCTGGGAGCGAATGTCGATGCTGAGGATGAACAGGTATTAGCGGAGTTGGAAAAATAATCACAATGCGCAGTCGGCTACTGCCGACGCGCTGACTCATAGAACGCTATACCCATAAAGTGGTTTTGTTCCGCAGCTTTCTCGCCGAGATGGAGAGGAAAATTATGTCTGAGAAATTATCTGGATCGAGTGAAGGGCTATCCGGCAAAGCCATGAGACGTGTCGTCATGGGAAGCTTCGCTGGTGCGTTGATGGAGTGGTATGATTTTTTTATTTTCGGAACGGCAGCAGGACTGGTTTTTGCTCCTCTGTTCTTCCCTGACAGCGATCCCTTTATTGGTCTGATTGCTGCCTTTGCTACCTTTGGCGTGGGCTTTTTAACCCGCCCGTTGGGTGGCATTGTTTTTGGCCATTTTGGTGATAAAGTCGGGCGAAAAATAACGCTGATCTGGACTCTGGGTATTGTTGGGACTTCAACCTTTTTAATTGGTTTTATTCCAACATATCAGGAGATTGGCATTTGGGCTCCGCTCATTCTGATGGTGCTTCGCCTGATACAAGGATTTGGCCTTGGCGGCGAATATGGCGGTGCGGCGTTGATGACGATAGAGTCTGCGCCGGAGAAAAAACGTGGATTTCTGGGTTCGTTGCCGCAAACGGCAGCGTCAGTGGGCATTATGCTGGCTACAGGGGTTTTTGCGCTCTGTAATCATTTTCTGACCCAGGAGCAATTTCTTTCCTGGGGATGGCGTATTCCATTTTGGTTATCTGCCGTGATGCTGATTGTCGGTATGTTTATACGATTGCATACCGAAGAAACCCTGGATTTTCAAAAACAAAAATCGGTTGAGACCGACGATAAAGCACCCTTGCCGCTGATTGAACTCTTCCGCAAGCACCCGCGTAATATTCTGCTCGCAGTGGGAGCCCGGTTAGCAGAGAGCGTTTCATCGAATATTATTAATGCCTTTGGCATTGTTTATATTTCCAGCCAACTGGCGTTATCAAGGGATGTACCATTAACAGGTATGCTTATCGCTTCAGCGATTGGTATTTTTTGTTGCCCTTTGTTTGGATGGCTTTCTGACCGGGTTGGTCAGCGTAAATTATATTTGTTCGGTGCCGGTTTTTGCATCCTGTTTGCATTTCCATTTTTCTTACTGCTGGATACAAAAAGTACACTCATTATTTGGTGCAGTATGATCCTGGGCTATAACTTTGGCCCAACGATGATGTTCGCTGTGCAACCTACACTGTTCACCCGCATGTTTGGTACCCGGGTTCGCTATACGGGCCTTTCTTTTGCCTACCAATTTTCCGCAATTCTTGGCGGTTTAAGCCCACTTATCGCATCAAGCCTACTCGCGTTGGGCGGAGGTGAGCCATGGTATGTGGCATTGTTCCTTTTTGGTATTTCAATCCTCTCATTTATTTGCGTCTGGCTTATCGAACCACATTCACACGATAACCCCGATGTGAAAAAACAATTAAAACCTTACCGCTATATCAGGGAGTAACGACATGAATGAGCACCAGCAAGCGCTACAACACGCTTTTGACGCCACCTGGCCCGGCCCTATGGGCGATCCCGTGCACCTGGAAAATAAACATATTTGCCTGCGGATTTATCCCCATGATGGGGCAAGGATAACGTCATTACAGGCATTCGGTTTTGAGGTTTTGCGACAGTGGGAGCCACAACGAAAAGCATTCCAGTATGGGTGCTTTCCGATGGTGCCCTGGGCTGGACGTCTCGGGTATGCGACATTGAACGTTAACGATCAACGTTATGCCTTACCCGCGAATAAACCGCCTCATGCATTGCACGGTATGGCATGCTACTCATCATGGGAAATCGTCGAGCATAAAACGGATGCGCTGACGCTGCGAATGCCGCTTGGTTCTCCATGGCCCTGGGCGGGTGAGGTTCTGCAAATACTGACGCTTAAAGAAAATTCGCTGGTCTTACGTCTTGAGATCCACTCAAAGGCGGAATCCTTCCCTGCATCTGCAGGCTGGCATCCATGGTTTGTCAAACAACTGAATCAACAGAATAGCGACGGTCAATTACAGGTCGTTTTTGATGCAGACTGGCAGGAAGAAGCGGGAAGTGACGAACTGCCAACAGGCAGAAGAACGTCACCTCAGCCAGGGCCGTGGGACGACTGTTTTGGTTTTTCCTCCGGGTTAGATGTCACATTGCAATGGCCAGGAAAACTGAGTTTGAACATGACATCGGCTGCACAAAGCCTGGTGGTCTTTGATAAACAGCCCGATGCGACATGCGTTAATCCGCTCACCCAGGCGCCGAATGCGATTAACCTCACGCCACAGTTTGTCACAACAGATGCTCCTCTGGTCATTGAATCATGTTGGCAGTTTAATCAATTGGGTTAACGTATCTCATTGAAATGAAAAGAGACTGAACGTCAGCTTTTTATTTTCAGCACACCTCATGGCAGTGCATATTTTATGTCTATGTCCTGGAGGTGTTTCATAAAAGAACCGTCTGCAAAGACGGTTCCCTTCACATTTTTTATAAATAGATAATCTTCCTGGCGTTTCATGCAAAATTCCTAAAGCCTTACTCTACGTTCACATGTGCTTTTCATCTTCATTGTTTTATAAGCTTTTTATTTCCTGAAAGTTCAGCTTTTTATTTTATACAATTATTTGATAAGAATAATGCAAATATATTAACTGCAATTTTAATTTTGCCATCCTGTCGTCGCTGGCTATTTATTGACATGTTGAATAATTAATTATATTTAATTTAAAAAGGCAATGACTCACTCATTTCTTGTGTTACATATTCTTTATCTCTTTAAAGAGTTACAGGTTTGTTTTGCCTTCAGTTTTTATTTAAATGCAGCGTTGATGCACTTTGCTAAAAAAGCCTTACGGAAAAGGTGAACTCTCATGAAAACTCCTGGTTTTATTCAAAAACGATTTCCTCCAACAAAGCTCTCACTTTGTATTGCCTGTGCGCTGGCACTCGGTGGACTCAGCGGACAGGCAGCAGCTGCGGGGTGTAGTTACACAACCACGGCGCAGTTGTTATGTGACAATACGACTATCTACCACTATGGGAATCCACTTGGCGGAGCAGGCCGGGATTACAGCGGATTTGATGAAGTTCGTATTGATACAACGTCAGAAGGCACAACGTCGGGGTTAACGGGGTGGGGTGTCTATATTGATAATACGGGATATAAATTTAAAAATCTGGTCATTAATACCATAGGCAAGGCCGCCGATGGTATTCACTCCAAAAATGCGGGTGGCAAGCTGGTTGCAGATAATATTTATATTACAGCGACCGGCAGTAGTTCAGATGGTATAAATATCGGTCGCGAATTACAGGCTGATTATTCCATTGTTGAAGTCAGTGGCAATGTCACGATTGATACTGAAAACGGTATGGGGCTGCGTGCGAATGCCTCGGCGAATAAAGATAACGCGCGATCGTCCATTATTATTCATGGTAATGCCGATATTGTGACCCGTGGTCCAGGGGGGGCCAACACAGGATATGGAATATATGCAGGGAAAGATCCTGCTCAGTATACCGGTACCGGGAAAGGCGACCCGGATGTCACGATAAATGGCACCACAAAAATCGCCACATCAGGTCGAAGTGCGCATGCAATATATGCCGGACGGCTGGGCGAGATTAACTTGAACCATGTGGATGTAAAAACCACGGGGGCGACTGCGCATGGTGTTTACGCTTATTCGAGCTATGAGCCTGCCATTGTGAACCTGGGTGGCAATACGTTTATTGAGGTTTCGGATAGTAACGCCTACGCGCTTTACGCTTATGGTACGCAGGCGCTGATTCGCTCCTGGGATTACGTTTCTGATAGCGCATCATCCGGTGTGTATGACATAAAAGGCAACCTGCGTGCCTACTATGGCGGCATCATGGATCTGCGTATGGAAGAGGGGAGTCGTTTTGTGGGTAAAACCGACTCTTCACAACAGAACAGTAATACCAACTATCATGGCACGCTGGATCTGAGCATGAAGGGCGCCAATAGTGAATGGACGATGACCGGGACCTCCGTTCTCTCTAATCTGACGTTGGATCAATCCACACTGCGCTACAGTGCCGATGGTGTGTCTGGAGACGATGCAAGCACCTTTAAGACGCTGACCGTGATGGGGAACTTTATTGGTACCGATGCGTTACTGGTACTTAACACCGTGCTTGAAGGCGATGAATCCTTAACTGATAAACTGATCGTAAAAGGTGATACAGCCGGGAATACCAATGTTGGTATTAACAATATCGGTGGTATGGGCGATCTGACCCTTAATGGCATTGAGATTGTGCAGGTTGAGGGTAACTCCAACGGTACCTTTACCAAAGCCGGGCGTATCGTGGCGGGTGGCTACGACTACGATGTGGTGAAGAATGCCAGCAACTGGTATCTCACCAGTCAATTGAGCCCAGTCGATCCTGACCCGGAACCCGACCCAGAGCCGGAAGATCCCGATCCGGTCGATCCACCAACGCCTCCGGGGCCGGTTGATCCCGTTGATCCGCCAGCACCTCCTGGTCCGGTTGACCCTGTTGATCCGCCAGCACCTCCTGGTCCGGTTGACCCTGTTGATCCCCCTGCGCCTCCGGGCCCGGTCGACCCTGTTGACCCGCCAGCACCTCCTGGCCCGGTTGACCCGGTTGAACCACCAACGCCGCCAGCCCCCGAGCCCGGTGAACATCAGTATCGCCCGGAATTTGGTAGCTATCTGGCGAACAACTATGCGGCCAATACCCTGTTTATCACCCGATTGCATGACCGACTGGGGGAAACGCAATATACGGACATGCTGACGGGTGAACGGAAAGTGACCAGCCTGTGGCTGCGTAACGAAGGGGGACATACTCGCTTTACTGACGGTAGCAACCAGTTGAAAACGAAAGCGAACCGCTATGTGATGCAGATAGGTGGTGACCTGGCGCAATGGAGCAGTGATGGTCTGGATCGCTGGCATCTGGGTGTAATGGCGGGTTACGCCAATCAGAAAAGTAAAACGCATAACACATACACCGGGTATGCGTCCCGCGGTCATGTGAATGGCTACAGTGCAGGCCTGTACGCGACCTGGTATGCAAACGAAGCGGATAAAACAGGAACCTACCTGGACAGTTGGGTTCTCTACAACTGGTTTGATAACACCGTGAGCGGCGATCATCTGGCCAGCGAGAAATATAAGTCAGACGGTATTACGGCCTCTATTGAAGGCGGTTACAGCGTCCTGTTGGGGGAAAGTGAGCGTGCAAGCTACTGGATCCAACCCAAAGCACAGGCTATCTGGATGGACGTGCAGGCTGATTCGCACCGCGAAAGCAACGGCACCCAGGTGAAAGACACAACAGATGGCAACCTGATGACCCGACTCGGCGTGCGTGCATATCTGAAAGGCCATAATGCAATCGACGATGATAAAAACCGTGAGTTCCAGCCGTTTGTAGAAGCGAACTGGATCCACAATACCCATAACCAGAGTGTCCAGATGGGAGCTATTCAGGATGAAATCAGCGGCACTAAAAATATCGGCGAACTGAAAGTCGGGGTTGAAGGGCAAATTAATCCGCGCCTGCAGGTGTGGGGCAACGTCGCACAGCAGGTTGGCGACAACAGTTATAGCGATACTGCGGCTATGTTGGGTGTTAAGTACAGTTTCTAAACGCGACACCAGGGGAAACAAGGCGATGCATAGCATCGCCTTTTTCAGATATGACCGTTACCGGTTTCACGATGTGGCACATAGTCAAACCTCTCCTTTCCCGCTACAGTTATTCATCCACGGCTAGCAAGGAGAAGAACATGCTCTATATCTTTGACTTAGGTAATGTGATTGTCGATATCGACTTCAACCGCGTGTTAGGCACCTGGAGCGATCTGAGCCGTGTCCCGCTGGCTTCGTTGAAACACAGTTTTACGATGGGAGAGGCCTTTCGCCAGCATGAACGGGGTGAAATAACCGATGAGGCTTTCGCCGAGGCGGTTTGTCATGAAATGGCGCTGCCGCTCAGTTACGAACAATTTTCTCATGGCTGGCAGGCTATTTTTGTCGGCATTCGCCCGGACGTGATTGGCATTATGCAAAAGCTGCGTGAGCAAGGGCATCGGGTTGTCGTCCTTTCTAACACTAACAGACTGCATACCACATTCTGGCCGGACGAATACCCGGAGGTTCGCCAGGCCGCCGACCATATTTATCTTTCCCAGGAACTGGGAATGCGTAAACCGGAAGCGCGTATTTACCAGCATGTCCTGCAGGCAGAAGGTTTTTCTGCGGACGATGCCGTCTTTTTTGATGACAACGGCGATAATATAGAAGGGGCTAACCAGTTGGGGATCACCAGCATCAGGGTGACCGACAAAACAACCATCCCGGACTATTTCGCGAAGTTGTTATGCTAAAAAACGTTCACCAAAAAGCCAGGCATCATACGCGTCCAATATGGGCCTGGCTTAAGTTATTGTGGCAGCGCATTGATGAGGACAATATGACGACCCTGGCAGGTAATCTGGCCTACGTCTCATTGCTCTCATTAGTGCCCTTCATTGCTGTTGTATTTGCCCTTTTCGCTGCATTTCCCATGTTTTCTGACGTTAGTCTTCAACTGCGTCATTTTATCTTCTCCAACTTTCTCCCCGCGACGGGGGATGTCATTCAGCGTTATATCGAACAGTTTGTCGCCAATTCCAACAAGATGACGGTGGTGGGAGCCTGTGGGCTGATCGTGACGGCGTTGTTGCTGATGTATGCTGTTGATAGTGCTTTAAATGCCATCTGGCGCAGTAAGCGCACGCGCCCAAAAGTCTACTCTTTTGCCGTTTACTGGATGATCCTGACGCTGGGTCCACTGCTGGCAGGTGCCAGCCTTGCGATCAGTTCGTATCTGCTCTCCCTTCGTTGGGCCAGTGAACTCAATAGCGTTATTGATGATGTGCTGCGCATTTTTCCGCTTTTGCTTTCCTGGATCTCATTCTGGTTGCTGTATAGCGTTGTCCCCACCATCCGCGTTCCAAACCGGGATGCGATAGTCGGGGCGTTTGTCGCCGCCATACTGTTTGAGGCGGGGAAGAAAGGATTTGCGCTCTATATCACCATGTTCCCCTCTTATCAGCTCATTTATGGCGTCCTGGCGGTGATCCCAATTTTGTTTGTCTGGGTTTACTGGACGTGGTGTATCGTCTTGCTTGGTGCAGAAATAACTGTCACTCTCGGGGAATACCGCAAACTCAAACTAGCCGCAGAACAAGAAGAAGCAAAATAATCCTCTCAATGCACCTGCGCGACGTTCCTGCGGCGGCAGGTGTCACACCTATTTTCTCATGCACAAAAAATGTTTTTCGCTGTAGTCTGTAATGGCTGTGCTTCCCAGCAAACCGTAGCTGAATAAGAAAATTAAACTTTCGTGTCGATAATTTAAATTTTCAATCATTTTTAAAACTGTTTTTCGTTTTTGACAGCAGTGTGTTTTTTTTTGTGATGCGCGTCAAATCACCTTTGCGAAGGCTCTGTGTATAGTCTGTTTACACCGAATAAGTGAAGGTCCTGACTGCATGGCTAAATAAAAATTAAACTATCATTCTTTAAATGTAGATTGTGATAATCATAATTGAATTTGAATTACTATTTCATTGGGTGCTTTCATACATCAATGAGGAGTTTTATATGGATAGAAATTCGCATGTCATTGCTAAAATGAGGGTGTACTCTTTTATTTATTACTTTACGTGGGCTGAAGTTATTACGTTGTATACACTTTGGTTAAGTGAAGTCATAGGGCTGAATAGTGTTGCTATTGGTACTGTCTTTGCTGTAAATGGTGTCTTTGCAGTTATATTTAAGCCGCTTTATGGTTACACTCTTGATAAAATTGGGATGAGTAAAAAGCTACTTTATTTTATCGGGTTAGTTACGACGATGGTGGCGCCTTTCTTTATATATGTTTATAAACCCTTGCTGCTAAATTATACACTGGCTGGAATAATTGCGGGTTCAGTCTTTCTTGCGCTTGGTTGGTATGCGGGGGTTGCCGCCAATGAATCCTATATGGATCGGCTGAGTCGCCTGTATGGCACCGAGTTTGGGCGCATCAGGATGATGGGATCTATCGGTAGCACCGCGGGGGCGTCAATCTCCGGGATACTCTTTAATATTTCGCCAAATATTAACTTGGTTATCAGTAGTGTAGGGGCGATCCTGATGCTGCTGGTTCTGCTGAGTGTTAAAATTGACGATACATTACTGGCTGAAAACAGTGTGGTATCAAAAGAAAGAATTCAATCAAAAGATATTTTTACTCTTTTAAGAACTAAAAAATTCTGGATGTTTGCGCTTTATATTGCTGGCGTGGTGTGGATGATGTTTGTTGCTGAGCAACAATTCCCGCGTTTCTTTGTGACGTTCTTTGAAACAAAAGAAAAGGGTAATGAATGGTATGGTTATATGATGACCGTTAAAAACGGGTTTGAATTTGTCACCATGCTGTTCGCGCCAGTTATTGTTAACCGCATTGGTGCAAAAAACGCTTTACTGCTGTGTGGAGCGATAATCGGCGTACGTTTGATGCTTTGTGGCGTGGTGCATAATCATATTGCTATTTCAGTACTTAAGACATTCTATGGTCTGGAAATGGCATTGTTGCTCGTGTCAGCATTTAAATATATTGCTGAGCATTTTGATAAAAAAGTCAATGCCACTATGTATCTGCTGGGATACCAGACGATGATTTATATCGGTTCAACCCTTGTTTCTGCTCCGGTAGGACATTTATATGATAAGTATGGTTTTGAGCAAACCTACCTTTATATGGGGATGTGGGCATTAATGTTCACTATTGTTTCTTCATTTACCCTTTCTAAATGCCGTTCCGGTGTTAAGAAAGAAAATAATACCTATGTAGACGCGAAAGCTTAGTCACGGAGTGGGGAATATGCTGTCAAAAATTTCAACAGAACATCTGAAACAGGTTTGTTTGCCAACGCCAAATCGGTTTTTGCTTAAGCAGAAGGTTCAGGCTGCCATTGATACGGCGACGCAAAAAACGCTGCTGAATATCGCTAAGCTGGATGGGCAGCTACCGGGTGAGATTTGCATTGAGGGCGTTTGGCCACGCACGGAAAATATCGGCTGGACCACGGGATTTTGGGTGGGTCAACTCTGGTTACTTTGGGAGTTAACCCGTCATGAGTCGTTTCGCCAACAGGCAGAACAGCTGATCTCCTCTTTTGCGGAGCGTCTCAATAATCGTATCGATGTGGATCACCATGACCTGGGTTTTCTTTATACATTATCCTGTGTTTCAGCCTGGAAATTAACCGGAAATGTACAGGCCAGGGAAACGGCGATTCAGGCTGCAGAATCCCTGTTTGAGCGGTTTAATCCCGTGTCAAAAGTGATTCAGGCGTGGGGTGATTTAAATGACCCTGAACAGCAAGGTCGGATGATTATCGACTGTAATATGAACCTGCCATTATTGTACTGGGCTTCGCAGCAAACCGGTGATGATAAATTTGCGTTAGCGGCAGCGCAGCATATTCAGCAGGTCGCCAACTATATTGTTCGCCCCGATGCTTCCACACATCACACTTTTTATCTTGATATCAACACCGGGCAGCCGCGCTACGGGAAAACCCACCAGGGTTACAGCGATGTCTCGTGTTGGTCTCGTGGGCAGGCCTGGGGGATCTATGGTTTTATGCTGAGTTACCGATATACAGGCCAACGTGAATACGTTGATATCACACGCAGCCTGGCGCACTACTTTCTAAACCGTTTACCTGACGATCTCGTCTGTTATTGGGATCTCGACCTGAACGGAGCGGACGTTTACCGTGATAGTTCTGCTGCGGCGATTGCAGCATGCGGTTTACTCGATCTTGCCAGCGCGCTTCCGGCAACCGATCGGTACAAAACATATTATGAGGACGCAGCGCTGAATATTGTGAATTCACTTATCGATAATTATTCATCGTGTATTGCGGAGTCCTGTGATGGGCTGTTAAAACATGGCGCCTGTAATGTGAATAAAAATAAGGGCGTGGATGCCTGCAATATTTTTGGTGACTATTTCTTTGTGGAAGCGCTGACGAAGATAAACCAGACATGGAATCCCTACTGGTAGTCGAAAGATTTACCTGTTTAGTAAGTTAAGGTGTTCTGATGAAATCAAAAAATGATTATTGCGACATCATGAGAAACTGGGCTGAATCGGCAAAACCTTTTTTCTCTCCTCACCATAGTCGTATAAAGATGGGAAATACCGCGGCGCATTATTCTGATGATGTGGCGCAAATGGAGGGTTTCTCCAGGATGCTCTGGGGTTTATTGCCTCTCTGGAGCGCGGGTCATTCGGTTGATTTGCTGGCGGAATATACCGACGGGGTACGTCATGGTTGTGATCCACAGCATGAAGAATACTGGGGCGAGGTGAACGGGCCGGATCAGCGCTGTGTGGAAATGGCCGCCTACGCTTTGGCAATGGCACTTCCGGGGTCGCTGCTTTGGGCATCGTTGTCTGCTCAGGAGCAGGACAATTTGGTTGCATGGCTACAGCAAAGCAGGGACCTTCCTGTTCCGAATAATAACTGGCATTTTTTCCCTGTGTTGGTGCAGGTGGGTCTCAAGTGTGTTGGGCGCGATTATGATATGAACGTCATTAAGGCGCATCTGGACGCTATTGAACCTTTCTGGCTGGGAAATGGCTGGTATTCCGATGGGATGGGCAGGCCTCGCGACTACTATAACTCTTCCGCCTTCCATTATTATGGTTTGCTTTACAGCCACTTTATGCAGGATGTCGACCCGATACGTTGTGAACGATACCGCCAGCGCGCCCGGGAATTTGCGCATGAGCATATCTACTGGTTTTCTTCTGACGGGCCAGCCATTCCTTTTGGACGTAGTCTGACCTACCGTTTTGTGCAGACCGCATTCTGGAGTGCGGTTGCCTGGACAGGGCTGGATGTTTTTAGCCCCGGGATTATTAAAGGGATTATTCTTCGCCATATTGATTGGTGGCTACAGCAACCGTTTATCCACAACGATGGTTTATTTTCGATTGGGTATGCTTATCCTAATCTGGCCATGGCTGACGACTATAATAGCCCTGGTTCTCCATATTGGGCGTTGAAGTCATTATTAATACTGGCTATCAGTGACGAGAGTGAATTCTGGCAAAGCGAGCCGGAGCCATTTCCTGAACTGGAGAAAGTGCATTTTATTGTCCAGGCGACTCAGGCTATTGTCCATTCAGAAGATAATCGTCATGCCTGGATGTTAATGTCAGATCAATTTCACCCGCTTAATTTTGTTAACACAGACCCTAAATATTGCAAATTCGCTTATTCCAGCCATTTTGGGTTTACCATTGAACGCGGGGCATATGGTTTGAATCATGCGTCATGTGATTCGATGTTGCTTTTCAGCGAGCATGATAACTATTACCGCGGAAGGCAGAAATGTCAGTCGGTCACGATAACAGATAATTTTATTCGTAGTGAATGGCTCCCCTGGTCTGATGTTAACGTGACGACCTGGCTGGTACCCTGTGAACAGGGGCATGTGCGTATTCATCGCGTTGAAACAACAAGAGAAATAGACTGCGTTGAGGGTGGTTTTGCGGTTAATTATCATCATTTGCTGGATACAGTCGATAGTACGTCTGCCCTCTTTTTACGTTCAGAAAATGGCGGTAGTGGTGTTCAGGACCTGGTGAGCAATCGTCGTTCGACAAAAGTTGTGACGCCGCCTAACAGTAATATTATGTACCCCGAACCTTCTATCGTGCCGTGCCTGGCGATGGATTTGTCGGCAGGTACGCACTGGCTGGCGGGTTGGTATTACTCATCGCTGACCGGCGTTCAGGAGCGTTTGCCGGAGATTCACTTCAACGTTTCTGCACAGCAGTTAGTGATTAATCATGTAGAAATAGCGATTACCTGATGCGCCAGCAAAAGCGGCAGCCAGCCGTACTGACTGGCTGCCGCTTTTGCGTTTTTCCAGAAAGCTATGCAATATGGATAAAGAGTATGTGATCAAATTAAGTAGACATTATTCCAGGTGCAGGTAGATGAAATCGACGTCTTTATTTGAAAACATCAAGTTAGACAGCAGTTCTATGGTTTTCCGCCAGAGAGATACCGCCGTCGCACATTACTACCACTGGCACCCATGTCTGGAAATTATCTATATTCTAAGTGGTTATGGTCTGGTGGTGGTTGATAACCAGCAGTATACGGCAAGGCCTGGCCGTATGTTTATTTTCCCTCCCTTCCGCCTGCACAAGGTGCAAATCAACGGAAGTGAAAAGCATCCCTACATACGCACTATTGTGCATATTGATCAAACCCAGGTTCTGAAGGCACTGGAGTCCTTTCCCAGGCACTACAAAAATTTTCGCTATCTGTCATCGGATTCATCGCCGGCGCAGGCTTATGACTTATCAGACAAAATGGATTTTATTGCGACGACGTTAAAACAGTTTGAAGCGGTTAATCAGGGGCCGGATTATCATATTAGCGAAGTCATGCTGCTGACTATGCAGCTGATGAATAGCCTGCCGGATACCGATGAAAGCTTCAGGAAAAAAGATATCACGCTCTCTACGCATATTATGGATTGGGTCGAGCGTCATTACTCTGAACGGTTATCGCTTGAATTGTTATCTGCCGAGTTAGGGTTTTCACCCGGCTATATCTCTAAAATTTTTAGAGAGCAAACCGGCGGAACACTTCAGGAATATATTCTTTGTCGACGAATAAAAGAGGGGTGTGATCTCCTGCAAACCACCCACTTATCGGTATCGGATATTGCGAAATCCGTAGGCTTTAACGATGTGACTTATTTTATTACGCGCTTTAAAAAACTGATGAAATATACTCCCTTGCAGTATAAGAAAATACAGCGCCCATAAGTACCCGCCCACGCTCATCAGGAGCGCTTTCATGCGCGGTGATCGCCGTGCCTGGCAGGGTATTTTTCCTGTCAGCTGATTTAAGGTGTGCCGGAGACACGCCTTAATTTGTTGATCTGAATGGGCCCTGGAGTGGCGTATTCGTCTTGCCTGCCGTAGTAATAACTGTCACTCTCAGAATTACCGCAAACAAAAACAAGAAGCAGATCAGCTATGATTGCATTAATTCAGCGCGTAACCCGTGCCAACGTCACCGTGGAGGGAGAGGTGACGGGTGAAATTGGCCCAGGACTTTTAGTGTTATTGGGTGTCGAAAAGGATGATGACGAACAGAAAGCGAACCGCTTGTGCGAACGCGTACTGGGCTACCGAATTTTTAGCGATGCCGAAGGCAAAATGAACCTGAACGTGCAGCAGGCAGGAGGCAGCGTGCTGGTGGTTTCACAGTTTACGCTGGCAGCTGATACCGAGCGCGGGATGCGTCCGAGTTTCTCAAAGGGTGCCGCGCCGGATCGCGCAGAAGCGCTATATGAATACTTTGTTGAGCGTTGCCGCCAACAGGAAATGAACACGCAAACCGGACGTTTCGCTGCCGATATGCAGGTTTCGCTGGTTAATGATGGCCCCGTGACGTTCTGGTTACAGGTATGAACCAGCTTCCGGTGTGGCCGCGGGTAACAAGAGAGAGTACAGCTATGTATCACCTTCGAGTACCGCAAACAGAAGAAGAATTAGAGCGTTACTATCAGTTTCGCTGGGAAATGCTGCGTAAACCCCTGCATCAGCCAAAAGGCTCCGAACGAGATGCCTGGGATGCCATGGCCCATCATCAGATGGTCGTGGACGAAGAGGGGAATCTGGTCGCTGTTGGCAGGCTGTATATCAATGCCGATAACGAAGCCTCTATCCGCTTTATGGCTGTTGATCCTGCGGTGCAGGAGAAAGGGCTGGGAACATTGATGGCGATGACCCTGGAATCCGTGGCGCGCCAGGAAGGGGTAAAGCGTGTTACCTGTAGCGCCCGTGAAGATGCCGTCGAATTTTTCGCAAAACTGGGTTTTGTTAATCAGGGCGAAATTACCACGCCGCAAACCACGCCGGTTCGACACTTTTTAATGATTAAACCTGTCGCCACACTGGATGACATTCTGCATCGCGGCGACTGGTGCGGGCAGCTACAGAGTGCCTGGTATGAGCACATCCCTCTGAGTGAGAAAATGGGGGTGCGTATTCAGCAATACACCGGGCAAAAATTTATCACCACCATGCCTGAAATGGGCAACCAGAACCCGCATAAAACCTTATTTGCCGGAAGTCTTTTTTCTCTGGCAACGCTGACGGGGTGGGGGCTTATCTGGTTAATGCTGCGCGAACGCCATCTTGGCGGCACGATTATTCTTGCTGATGCCCATATTCGCTACAGCAAGCCCATCAGCGGCAAACCGAGTGCAGTCGCTGATTTAGGTTCGTTAAGTGGGGACCTGGACAGGCTCGCTCGCGGACGTAAAGCCCGTGTGCAGATGCAGGTGGAACTATTCGGTGATGACGCGCCGGGTGTGGTGTTTGAAGGCACTTACATTGTGCTACCCGCGAAGCCGTTTGGCGCGTACGAAGAGGGTGGTAACGAGGAAGAGTAGAGGTTAGCTCAGAGGGCGGATCGGACCACTTCACGGGTTGAACCAGAGCGGCCAGTGTCGACTGTTCTGATAATGAAACGGTCGGGGTGATCGCTCATGGTGATACTGTTTATACCGGGCATCAACTCATCATGGTGTGTTATCTATTAGCACCAGATGGCAATGCAAAACGACACAGGGAATATTACCTTCCCGCCTTCAATGCCACATTTCGTATGACTTCCCGTGCCGCCTCGCTGATCCCACCCAACTGAAAGAAGCCATGAATGACTCCGAGATAGCGCTGACAGGTACACGCTACGCCTTGCTCTGTCATTCTCTGATAAAGCGCTTCCCCTTCGTCGCATAGCGGGTCGAATTCTGCAGTAATGATATGAACAGGCGGCAGGCCATTGAAATCATCTCGCCACAGCGGGCTGGCTTCCAGATGGTGGCGATCGATGCCCGGCAGGTACATTTCATAACCGCTAAGCAGCGTATCGCGGGTGATGATGTAGTCCAGTCCATTACGGGTATAACTTTCAAAATAAGCCGTTGCGTCGAGCATGGGATAAATCAGGATAAGCTGTGCAGGTTGCCACTCACCTGCCGCCTTGAGCCGTAAGGCCGTCACCAATGCCAGATGCCCGCCCGCGCTATCGCCTGCAAGCGTGATGCGATGCTTATCCACGCCAAACAGTTCGGCATGCTGCCAGATCAGGTCTGCCCCTTTTAGAGCGTCATCATGGGCTGCGGGAAAAGTGTATTCTGGTGCCAGTCGATACTGGACGGCGATCACCCGACATTCGCCATAGAATGCCAACTGGCGCAGCTGCTTGTCATGAGTGGCAAAGCCACCGCTCACAAAACAGCCTCCGTGGTAGTAGATAATTGTGGGCAGAATCGTGGAACCACGAAGCGGTGAATAGACGCGAAACGACATCCCTTCCCGTTCGATAGTCTGGATATGGACGCGTGACTCAGTCTCTCCCGCCAGGACTGCACTGGCGATGTACCCCGCTCTTCGATCATCAATACTCTGTTGACGTGAAGAGGGGCGACCCGCTGCGATAAACGCGGCAACTTGCTCAGCAATACCCTTTTCCAGTGCCATGGTGAAATTCCTTTTTGCTGTATAGATGTACAGTTTTATACGCTCACTTTTGGCGGATGGGAATAGGGGCGGCAGGGAAAAACGAATTCTGGAAAGGTGCTCGCAAAAGTGAAAATACCCCCACAAACACTCTATTTTTAAAAATATCCCGGGTGTAAATTGCTCATACCTTAATCTGCGATGATATATTGGAAATATATATGAGCATAATGATTGGACTGGATATGGGCAGAATTTTACTCGATTTATCAGATGAAGTGATTAAACGGCTGGATGACCTCAAGGTGCAGCGCAATCTTCCTCGCGCGGAACTGTTGCGAGAAGCGGTCGAGCAGTATCTGGAAAGGCAGTCAAATACGACGATTTCTAACGCACTCGGCCTGTGGCAAGGCTGCGAAGAAGATGGCGTTGAATACCAGCGCAAACTTCGCGAGGAGTGGTAATGGCTAAAGGATCGGCTCTTTTTGATACCAATATTTTAATCGATTTGTTCAGCGGGCGAGGGGAAGCAAAGCAAGCGCTGGACGCATGGCCGCCACAGAACGCGATAAGCCTCATCACCTGGATGGAAGTGCTGGTTGGCGCCAGGAAATACAATCAGGAACATCGCACACGGGTTGCGATGAGCGCATTTAACATCATTGGTGTTTCGCAGGAGATTGCTGAGCGAAGCGTTGCTTTGCGTCAGGAGTATGCGATGAAGCTTCCGGATGCGATTATTCTGGCGACGGCACAGGTTCACCGCCTTGAACTGGTCACGCGCAATACGAAGGATTTTGCGGGAATACCTGGCGTCGTGACGCCCTATGAACTGTAACTCGGGCGACTTACGCCGCCCGGTAATACAAGAGAACTTACTCCCCCTCTCCTGGGAACAGGAACGGGTTGATGGAACTGCGGGCAAAGCCCTCTTGCTCCATACGCGCGTCCAGTATCAGTGAGGCGAGATCGTCGGCAACGGCTTCTACTTTCGGGTCTTTTTCCTGATAGAGAATCTTCAGGTAAGTGCCGCAGTCACCGCAGCTTTCCGCTTTAACCGCTGACTGCTCGTTATCGAGAGACCAGTAGTGCAAATCGCGGCTCTGTTCGCAGTTGCTGCATTTCACGCGTACCACGTGCCACTCGGTTTCGCACAGGTTGCAGTGCAGGTAACGCAGCCCTTGGGTCGTACCAATTTGCACCATGCTGGAGACTGGCATTGAGCCGCACACCGGGCAGAATTGGCGTTGCTCGCCATATTCCGCACGGGCTTTGCCTGGAATCAGGCTCGCCATCTGTGCCCAGTAGAGCGACAACGCGGCCCAGATAAACGGCGCTTTATCGCTGCTCACCAACGAGAAGTCAGAGGCAAACAGCGCGCTGGCCATCATTTCCAGCTCCTGAGAGGACGCTTTCTCCAGATTCTCAATCACCGCCAGTGCCGGACCGCTCATTTCGGGTTTCAGCTCGGCAATCAGTGAAAGCAGAAGTTTCTGCCAGTGTTTATCACGCGGTAAAACGTGAATATCCAGCGGCGGCTTACCCTGCTCATTTGCCTCTTTGATGCGTGCGGTGAGATCTATCTCTAGCGGATGATCGTACAGCACCACTTCCTGGGCATGCGCGATCAGCGCGGCAAAGCGCAGGTAATCGCCCAGTGGGTTATTCTCAGCCAGCTCGCGCAGACGTTCAGCGCGGCGGTTATATACATTTTTGAGTCTGGGGAATAACAACGGCGGAATCATATCCGCCGTGCGTTTTTCGCTCGAACCCAGCTCATCTTGCGGGATTATGCGAATACTCATTCAGATGACTTTTCCTGTTTCTGGCGGACTTCACGGTACCAGCGCGGGTGATGTTTCTTCGCCCACGATTTGGTAACCCATCCTTCCACCATCGCGGTAATGGTGCCTTTAACCCAAAGGGCGGCGTAAATATGCACCATGATAACCACAATTAACGCCACTGCGGCAAATGAATGCAGCATTAACGCGAATCGGATCACCGGGATTGAGAAAGCAGGCGCAAAGTACGGGCGCCAGATGATCACACCGCTCACCAGCAATAGCACCAGGAAGATAATCGCCGCCCAGAAAACGCATTTCTGACCGAAGTTATATCGTCCGGTGTCACCTACTTCCTCGTTGACGACGATCTTACGAATATTCTTCGCCCAAAAGATATCATCCCGATTGATTAGATTGTGGTGCCAGTAACGGAAAAACATGATGATGAACGAGGCAAACATGATTACGCCAACAAACGGGTGCAGAATTCGCGCCAGTTGTGGAGTGCCCATGATCTGCATCAGCCAGTTGAAGGAGGGGAAGAAGAACCCCAGCCCGCTCACCGCCGCCAGGATGAAGCAGAAGGCGGTGACCCAGTGGTTGATACGTTCCGGCGCGGAGTAGCGCACGATGGTGTCACGTCGTTTCATTTGCGCACCTCGTCATTCTCGTCGTGCAGATTGTCATCTTCCTCTTCCGTACGGTTCGGACCTACGCCAACGTAGTGGAAGATACTGGCTGCAAAGGTCGCGGCAAAGCCGACCGCTGCGAGAGGTTTCCAGATGCCTTTCCAGAATTTCACGGTCGCGCTGATTTCTGGGTTCTCTGGCAGACCGTGGTACAGATTCGGCTTGTCGGCATGGTGCAGTACGTACATTACGTGCGTACCGCCAACGCCTGCCGGATCGTACAGACCCGCATTGTCGTAGCCACGCGTTTTCAGTTCTGCCACGCGTTCGCCTGCCAGCGTTTTCATATCCTCTTTGGTGCCAAAGTGAATCGCACCCGTCGGACATGTTTTCACGCAGGCCGGTTCTTGCCCGACGTTCACACGGTCAACACACAGCGTACATTTGTAGACGCGGTTGTCTTCCGGATTCAGTCGCGGCACGTCGAACGGGCAACCGGCAATGCAGTAGCCGCAGCCGATGCACTGTTCAGACTGGAAGTCGACGATGCCGTTGGCGTACTGAATGATCGCGCCTTCCGCCGGACACGCCTTCAGGCAGCCCGGATCGGCACAGTGCATACAGCCGTCTTTGCGGATCAGCCATTCCAGTTTGTCGTCCTGCTCTACTTCCGAGAAGCGCATCACCGTCCAGGATTTGGCGGTTAAATCCGCCGGGTTGTCATACACCCCAACGTTGCTACCGATTTCATCACGAATATCGTTCCACTCAGAACAGGCCACCTGACAGGCTTTGCAGCCGATACAGGTGGTGACGTCAATAAGCTTCGCCACCTCTTCCTGATGATCCCGCGCCTGAGGCGCGGGGGTGAAACCGTTAGTCGCGGAACGACGGATGATATCTTGCGATTGATAAGCCATAAGTCGTCTCCGTTACACCTTTTCCACGTTCACCAGGAAGGACTTAAATTCCGGCGTCTGCGTGTTCGCATCACCGACGAATGGCGTCAACGTATTGGCGATAAAGCCTTTCTTCGCCACGCCCTCGTAGCCCCAGTGAATAGGAATACCGATGGTATCGATATCCTTGCCGTTCGCTTTCAGCGTGCGAATACGCTTGGTCACTACCGCCTTGGCTTTGATATAGCCACGGTTGGAAGAGACTTTCACGGTATCGCCGTGGGCGATGCCGAGTTTATTCGCTAGCTTCTCGCCGATCTCCACGAACTGTTCCGGCTGTGCAATAGCGTTAAGCAGCGCATGCTTGGTCCAGTAGTGGAAGTGCTCGGTCAGACGATACGTGGTCCCGACGTACGGGAATTTATCGGCTTTACCCAGCGCTTCTTCGTCGCCTTTAAAGATACGGGCGGCAGGGTTGGAGATAACGTTCGGGTGCAGCGGGTTCGTGCCCAGCGGCGTTTCAAACGGCTCGTAGTGTTCCGGGAACGGCCCTTCCGCCATCTTATCGATAGCAAACAGGCGCCCCATCCCTTCCGGCTGCATGATAAACGGTCCGACATTGCTGCCCGGTGCGGCGGCGCTGTAGTCCGGAATATCCATCCCGCTCCATTTTGCGCCATCCCATTTTAGGATCTGACGCTTCGGATCCCACGGGTTGCCCTGCGGATCAGCGGAAGCACGGTTATACAGAATGCGGCGGTTGAGCGGCCACGCCCACGCCCAGCCCAGCGTATTGCCAAGGCCTGACGGGTCGGCGTTATCGCGACGCGCCATCTGGTTGCCTTCCGGCGTCCAGCTACCGGCGAAGATCCAACAACCGCTGGAGGTGGTGCCGTCGTCACGCAGTTGCGCGAACGAACTGAGCTGTTGGCCTTTCTTGACGATCACGGCACCCGTTGCCGGGTCGATGATATCGGCCAGCGCCTTACCGTTACTCTCCATCGCCACTTCTTCCGAAGCCGGCTCATGTGGCGTGGAATAGTTCCAGCTCATGCTCAGCACTTGTTCCGGATTGGCGCCACCTTGTTCGGCATACATTTTGCGCAGACGCAGGAAGATACCGGCAAGGATTTCGCCATCAGTGACCGCATTTCCCGGGGCATCAGCGCCTTTCCAGTGCCACTGCAGCCAACGGCCGGAGTTCACGATAGAACCGTTCTCTTCGGCAAAGCAGGTGGACGGCAGACGGAACACTTCAGTCTGGATTTTTGACGGATCAACGTCATTCGACTCACCGTGGTTTTGCCAGAAGGTAGATGTTTCCGTATTGAGTGGGTCGATGGTCACCAGGAACTTCAGTTTGGAGAGCGACGCCACCACTTTGTTTTTGTTCGGGAATGAAGCGACCGGGTTGAAGCCCTGGCAGATATAGCCGTTAACCTTGCCCTGGCTCATCATCTCGAAATACTGCAGAACGTCGTAGCCCTTGTCCCACTTCGGCAACCAGTCAAAGCCCCAGCTGTTTTCAGCTGTCGCTTTATCACCAAAGAAGGCCTTCATCATTGAGACGAAGAATTTCGGGTAGTTGCCCCAGTAGTTCACCTGGCCTTCCAGCAGCGGTTTTGGTGTGCTGGCGGCAAGATAGGTTTGCAGGTCAGTTTGCTTCTCGCTTGGCAGCGTCATGTAACCCGGCAGGCTCTGTGACAACAGGCCAAGGTCGGTCAGACCCTGAATGTTTGAGTGACCACGCAGGGCGTTAACGCCGCCGCCTGCCATCCCCATGTTGCCGAGCAGCAACTGGATCATCGCCATGGTGCGGATGTTCTGCGCGCCAACGGAGTGCTGTGTCCAGCCGAGGGCATACAGGAACGAAGCGGTTTTGTCTTTCGCGCTGGTTTCTGCGATGTACTCGCAGACTTTCAGGAAGTCGGCTTTCGGCGTACCACAGATGTTTTCCACCACGTCCGGCGTGTAGCGGGAGACGTGCTGTTTCAGCAGGTTCCATACGCAGCGCGGGTGTTGCAGGGTGGTATCGCGTTTAGCGAAGCCGTTTTCGTCCAGCTCGTAGTTCCAGCTGGTTTTATCGTACTTGCGTTTGTCCGCGTCATAGCCGGTAAACAGGCCATCGTCGAAGCCATAATCTTCACGCACGATCAGGCTGGCGTTGGTATAGGCTTCGGTATATTCGCGGTTGAATTTTTCGTTGTTCAGCAGGTACAGCATGACGCCTGACAAGAAGGCAATGTCAGTACCGGAACGGATTGGCGCATAGAAATCGGCCACCGACGCTGTACGCGTGAAACGAGGATCGATCACAATCAGCTTCGCGCCGTTGTGAATTTTGGCTTCCATCGCCCAGCGGAACCCTACAGGGTGAGCTTCAGCGGCGTTGCCGCCCATCACCACGATCAGGTTGGCGTTCTTGATGTCGACCCAGTGGTTGGTCATCGCACCGCGACCAAATGTTGGAGCAAGACTTGCTACCGTTGGTCCGTGTCAGACGCGTGCCTGGTTGTCGACCGCGAGCATACCCAGCGCGCGGGAGAATTTTTGTGTTAAATAGCCGGTTTCATTACTGGAAGCGGATGCACACAGCATCCCAGTGGAGAGCCAGCGGTTAACGGTAACGCCTTCGGCGTTTTGTGCAACGTAGTTGGCGTCGCGGTCTTCTTTCATCAGTTTGGCGATGCGGTCAAATGCCTCATCCCAACTGATTTGTTGCCACTTATCAGAGCCTGGTGCACGGTATTCCGGGAACTTCAGGCGGCTTTCTGAGTGAATGAAGTCCACCAGACCAGCCCCTTTCGGGCAGAGCGCACCGCGGTTTACCGGATGGTCCGGATCACCTTCGATGTGGAAGATAGATGCTTTGGCGTTTTTAGCTCCATCGCCGAGACTGTACATTAACAGCCCACAGCCGACGGAACAGTAAGTGCAGGTGTTACGGGTTTCGCGGGTGCGCAGCAGTTTATATTGCCGTGTTTCCGCGAGCGCTACGCCGGGCGCGAAGCCCAGTGCCGCTGCCGTGGTGCCTGCCATACCGCCAGCGCAGATCTTAAAGAACTGCCTTCTGCTGACCTGCATGGTTTGCTCCTTGTTTCGACATTGTCACTTCCCTTTTACATTTGTATCCAGATGCGCGGGGAGTGGTTGTTATTTTTCTTTACGGATATGCCCGTAAAGGTCCAGAATTGGGGTAATTTCCCTCCATCCAGGAGGGGTTTGTAAAGAATACCACAATGTTGGTATGCGTGTTCTTATACGGTTAAAAGAAAGTGAATAAGATACATCCCGAAGAAGTAAAAAACGTGACGTGCGTCACAGGTTCTCGCCAGGTGACCTTATGGAAACGTGAGGATTTACAACATCCTCAGCCGGATGAGGTAGCTGAAGAAGTGCCCGTCGCGTTGGTATACAACGGGATTTCTCACGTCGTGATGATGGCTTCTCCAAAAGATCTTGAGCACTTCGCGATGGGCTTTTCGCTTTCTGAAGGCATTATCGACCACCCGCGCGATATTTATGGGATGGAGGTTGTACCTTCCTGCAATGGCCTTGAAGTCCAGGTCGAACTATCCAGCCGCCGTTTCATGGGGCTGAAAGAACGGCGCCGGGCATTGGCCGGGAGAACCGGTTGCGGGGTTTGTGGCGTTGAGCAACTCAACGACATCGGTAAACCCGTTCAACCTCTGCCATTTACCCAGACGTTTGACCTTGCGAACCTTGATCATGCCCTCAGGCATCTGAGCGATTTTCAGCCGATTGGGCAACTCACCGGATGTACTCACGCCGCGGCATGGGTTCTGCCCTCCGGTCATCTGGCTGGGGGACATGAGGATGTGGGTCGACACGTTGCACTGGATAAACTGCTGGGTCGGCGTGGCAGGGAAGATGACACCTGGAAAAGTGGTGCCGCGCTGGTTTCCAGTCGCGCCAGCTATGAGATGGTGCAAAAGTCAGCGATGTGCGGCGTCGAGATCCTGTTCGCCGTTTCCGCCGCCACCACGCTCGCGATTGAAGTCGCCGAGCGCTGTAATCTGACGCTGGTGGGTTTTTGCAAACCGGGCAGAGCGACGGTTTATACCCATCCACAGCGATTGATTGCTGAGTAAAATAATAGTCAATTATTTTGAATAAGTTTGGCAAATCCCTCCGCTTTTAGTTGTGTGATGTGAAGGCTATTATTTATCACATCAAGGCAACATGCCTTATACAAACAACTAAATTTAAAGGGTTATACCATGAAAAGCATCAAAACTTTTGTCGCAGTTATCGCTCTCGCTACGTCTTTCGGTTCTTTTGCCGCTCAGTCGATTACTGCGACAGGTTCGACGCTGGAAAGCGCTGAAGCGAAAATTGCCGCTCAGGCTGAACAGGCGGGTGCCAGCGCCTACAAAATCACCCAGGCTTACACCGGTAACCGCGTGCATATGACGGCCGAACTGCTGAAATAAGCAGCCAGCCAACTGTCGAAAGAGCGCCCTTGCGGCGCTTTTTTAGTTTATGCCCGCCAGTCTCAGCAATGCCGTGACCACGGCCGCCGCGATAATCACCACAATCAATGGCATTTTGCGCCAGGCTAAAAATACGGCAAAGGCGACGCCCAACACGCGTGCCATGCCGGCAAAATGGTCGCTTTCATAAAAGGTGGTCGCCAGCGCCACAGAAAACAGCAACACGGTGGCCGCATCGGAGAGTAATGCCTGAGAACGCTCAGAAAGGGCTAAGCGGCTCCCAAGTTTTGCCCCGCCCAGTCGCATCAGATAGGTGCCTGCCGAGAGGATGGCGATGCCGATAATAAACAGCGTCATGTTGCCCATTATTTTTTCCTCGTCAGTAAGCCAAGCAGGGAAAGCAGCACAGGAAGTCCCACGGGAGCAAAAGGAACGGCGGCGAGCGAGAGTGTCGCCCCGCTACAGGCACGGATCAGTGTGGTTCGATTCCTGAATGCCGGGACAACCAGCGCCAGTAAAATAGCCGGGAATACGGCATCCAGCCCGATGGTTTCCGGATCTGGCAGCATTTTGCCGACCACTGCGCCAAGCAGTGTGCCCAGCGGCCATAAAATCGCCACACCCGCGCCGCACAGCCAGTAGGCCGCTTTGCGCTGTTCAGGTGTTTTTTGCGACAGGCCAAAGACGACGCTTTCATCGTTCATAATATGGCAGCCGAGAAAACTCGCGGCGCGGGTGCCTACCAGGTCGCGTACCGTCACGCCAAACGGGATATGACGGGCGTTAACCAACAAGCCAGCAGCGGCGGCAGCTAACGGATTTCCACCGCTGGCGATAATGCCAATGAACATAAATTCGGATGCGCCAGCCAGCACGGTGATGGAGAGCACAAACGGCACCCAGAGAGGGAAACCGTAGGCCATCGCCAGCGAGCCGTAAGACATGCCGACAACCCCCACAGCCAGACAGACTAAAAATATCGCTTTGATCGTGTCTCCTTTGAGACAAGAGAGAAAGTGCTTCATGTTATTTAGCCATATCGAACGAATTTCCATTATAATGAACGCAACAGATTTGCATTACAAGACGAACGATTCGTTCGATATAAAAAACATGGAGTCGTGTATGACACAACCCATCAGCGTGATTGCCAAAAGCCTGGTGCGTGAGCGTCAACGTACAGGCTTGTCGCTGGCAGAAATCGCCCGGCGGGCAGGGATTGCAAAATCCACGCTTTCGCAACTGGAGGCGGGGAATGGTAATCCTAGCCTGGAAACGCTCTGGTCGCTCTGCGTTGCGCTGGATATTCCTTTTGCACGCTTACTTGAACCCCAGGTACAAAAAACGCAGGTGCTCCGTCGCGGAGAAGGGACGAAAGTCGTGGCAGAGCTGGCGCACTATCAGGCTATTTTGCTGGCAAGTTGCCCACCCGGCGCACGGCGTGACATCTATCTGCTGTTGACGCAACCCGGGGCGGATCGCATTTCACATCCACATTCATCGGGGGCGATTGAGCACATTTTTGTGACGAAAGGAAAAGCGCTGGTCGGTCTGACGGAAGCGCCAGAAGAGTTAAACGAGGGTGATTATATTTGTTACCCCGCCGATCAGGAGCATATTTTCAAAGCGCTGGAACCGGACACTCAGGCGATTCTGGTGGCTGAGCAAAATTAAGCGAGCCTCGGTTTTCTCATGCGTGGTTTTTACCAAACCACGCTGATTTATTAATTACGATTATCCCTTCACAAAAACTATATTTATTTGTTTTTACGATATTTCGTTTATTTCGCCACTATTGTTATATTCCTCACGAACTGAAAAATCACTGCATTTACACTAAAAAATCAGCATGCTAATACTTATCCTCCTGTGACAACTTAGCAAGCGATTGTGATTTATTTATGCATTCGATTGTTGTTGCTGTTAAATATAAAAACAAAATACATTTTATTTTTATATTCATTGCGCGTATTCCTGAGTGAATATGCGGGTCATCCTTTACTTCAAGGAACGAGGATAAATGAAAAAATCGACGTTAGCGTTAGCAATAGGTCTATTATTAATAGCAAATAATAGTATTGCTAAAACGCAAAAAATGACTCTGGAACAACGCCTTGAACAACTTGAATCCCGGCTGGAGGCAGCTGAAAACCGGGCTGCGAAAGCAGAAACGCAGCTCCAGCAATTAGAGGCGCAACAGACGAGTGAAATTCGCGAAATTAAAGTCGCACAGGGGAATACGCCAGTCAATGGTCAAACGGCTGCGGAAGAGACCAAAAAGAATGTATCCACACCGAATCTACTGCTTTCCGGATATGGCGATTTGAAAATTTACGGTGATGTGGAATTCAATATGGATGCGGAAAGTAATCATGGCCTGCTGGCGATGACCAATGCCAATATTGATCATGATCCGACCAACGAAAAGTGGAATATTAATGGTCGAATTCTGCTGGGCTTTGATGGCATGCGTAAGCTGGATAATGGCTATTATGCCGGATTCTCCGCCCAACCGTTGGGTGATCTGTCAGGCTCGGTGAATATCGATGACTCGGTCTTCTTCTTTGGCAGAGAGAATGACTGGAAAGTGAAGGTTGGACGCTTCGAAGCGTACGATATGTTCCCACTCAATCAGGATACCTTTATTGAGCATTCGGGTAATACCGCCAACGATCTTTATGACGACGGCAGTGGCTATATCTACATGATGAAAGAGGGCCGTGGACGTTCTGATGCTGGCGGTAACTTCCTGGTCAGTAAACAGATCGATAACTGGTACTTTGAATTAAACACGCTGTTGGAAGACGGTACATCACTTTATAACGATGACGATTTCCATGGTCGCGCAATGGAGCAGCAGAAAAACGTTGCCTATTTGCGTCCGGTAATCTCGTGGTCGCAGGGTGCGTTCTCGGTTGCTGCGGCGATGGAATCGAACGTGGTCAATAACGCTTACGGCTACACCAACGGCGAAGGCAAGTTTGTCGATCAGTCCGACCGAACCGGTTACGGTCTGACAATGACGTGGAATGGACTCAAGACCGATGCGGATAACGGCGTGGTGGTGAACCTGAATACCGCGTATCTTGACGCCAGCGATGAACAAGATTTTACCGCCGGGCTGAATGCGCTGTGGAAACGCTTTGAGCTAGGCTATATCTATGCACATAACAAGATTGATGATTTTGAAGGGGTCGTGTGTGATGACGACTGCTGGATTAACAATGAAGGCACCTATGACATCCATACTATCCACGCTTCGTATCAGTTCGCCAACGTGATGGATATGCAAAACTTCAATATCTACCTCGGTCTGTATTATTCGATTCTGGATAGCGATGGTGATGGCATAAATGGCGACGACTCAGACGATCGTTACGGTGCCCGCGTTCGCTTTAAATACTATTTCTAACCGAAATGGCCCGGTGGCGTTTTCACCACCGGGCACACAACTCACGCCAGGTAAAACACCTCTTTTAGCTCTGCACTCAACGGACTGTTGTCCGAGTGAGTTGGCATCACTTCACGCATGTGTTTCCACCAACGCTGGCAGACGTCGGTACTGGCAACCGCGTTCCAGCGCTCCTCTGATTCAATCTCGACGGTCGCGAACAGCAGGTTGCGTTCTTTATCGAGATAAATCGCATAGTGATGCGCGCCGTGTGCTTTCAGCACCGCTTCCAGTTCTGGCCAGATGGGGTTATGACGACGCTGATACTCTTCGTGCGTGTCGGCATACACCTGCATCACAAAGGCTTTGCGGATCATAACGCCTCCAGATACAGCTCGCGGACCTCGTCGCGGCTGGCGGTACGCGGGTTACATGGCGCGCACGGATCGGCCATGGCTTTGTCCAGCCAGCCTTCGATATCCTCTTTGGTCACGCCAAGCTGGCTGAAACCTGCCGGAATACCGACGCGTTTGCTCAATGCGCGAATGGCGTTGATCGCTTCCATACTGGCCGCTTCATCACTCATATTGCGCGTGTCGACACCCATCGCCTGCGCCACGCGAGCAAAACGCGCAATGGCATTTGGGCGGTTAAAGTTTTCGATGATGGGCAGCAGAATGGCGTTGCAGACGCCGTGCGGCAGGTTGTGGGTGGCGCCCGGCTGGTGTGCCAGCGCGTGAACCAGACCAAGACCGGCGCTGTTGAACGCCATGCCCGCCAGATACTGGCCAAACGCCATTTGCTCACGCGCTTCGAGGTTATGACCCTCGTCTACCGCTTTCGGCAGCCATAGGGCGATCAGGCGAATCGCTTCCAGCGCGTTGGCGTCGGTGAGCGGGTGCGCGCCAATGGAAACATAGGCTTCGATCGCATGTGTCAGCGCGTCCATACCGGTCGCAGCCGTCACGGATGCCGGGATTTCCAGCATGACGCTGGCGTCATCGACGGCAATGTCAGGAATGATGTTCGGGTCGATGATGACCTCTTTGACCTGGCGCGCAGAATCAATGATCACCGCGTTACTGGTCATTTCCGCTGCGGTACCGGCAGTGGTATTAATCGCGACCAGCGGCACGCCTGCGTTTTTTACTTTTCCGACGCCGGAATACGCCGTTGAGGGACCAGGGTTTGCCGTCAGAATTTTCACCGCTTTGGCGGTATCGATCGGGCTGCCGCCGCCAAACGCGATGATGTAATCGCAGTTCGCGTCCTGGTATGCCGCATAGCCTTTTTGCACCAGCGCTTCGGTCGGGTTTGGGAACACCTCATCGAACAGGTGGTAAGACATTTGATGCGCATCCAGTGCGGCAAACAGACTATCCAGCAGACCCAGTTTGACCAGTTGACCATCGGTGACGATCAGCGCTTTACCCCATTGCTTATTCGCCACGAGGTTAACCATATCGCCAATTGCCCCTGCGCCATGCAGACTGATTTTCGGAAGTGCCAACATAAAGCTCATGATTACTCTCCTTAAATTATAGCTGTATGTCCGGCGGCAGTGTCCGTGTCGCCGGGTGCGGGCGGTGCTATTACAGCGCCAGGGCGCTGGCCAGCGGGGTCACGCCAAAACGTTTACCGAGCGCAATCAGCTCTTCACGCGTGATCGTTTGTTTCATGCCACCCATCGAATAGATTTTGACTAAAACTTCAGCAGATTTCTCTGCGGTATCTATCAAACCGAACGCTTCGTCCAGGGTAGGGCCACTGCCGAATACGCCGTGGAACGGCCACAGTACCAGCGAATGTTTCTGCATTTCGACCGCAGTCGCCTGGCCGATCTCGTCGGTGCCTGGCACCATCCACGGCAGAATGCCGACGCCATCCGGGAAAACCACCAGACACTCGGTGCTACCTTCCCACAGCTGGCGGGTAATGACGTCGGTGCGGTTTTCCAGCACGTAGGTCAGGGCGATCAGGTTGGTGGCGTGGCAGTGCATGATCACGCGGTCTTTGCCGCCGGTGGCCTTGATGCGCTCGCAGTGGGAAAGGAAGTGCGCCGGCAGTTCGGAGGTCGGCACCGCTTCGTGGGTTAAGCCCCACAGGATGTGATAGCCCGCGCCGTCGCTGTCGACTTTAACCACGCCGATGTTTGCCGCCGGGTCGAGTTGAACGTTGCGGAAGAATTTACCGGAGCCGGTCACGATAAACGGGGTGTTTGCCAGTAACGGCATCGGCTGACTCAGCGCGATATAGCGCGGTTCTGCGTGGAAATCGCCAGCAAATGGCGCAATATCCGTTTCATCCAGACGCAATGTCAGGTTGCCGCCGTTACGCTCATCCCAGCCTTTCAGCCAGGCGTCAGACGTGGCTTTGATCATCCCCTGGACGAACCAGGAATTCATAATGTTCTGCATGTTCGGTGTTCCTGTCTATTTTGTTGCCCGAAATCGCTCGGGTCTTACGTAGGCCGGATAAGCACAGCGCCATCCGGCATTCGTGTTTTATTGATTGCCGGATGGCGACGCGATGCGTCTTATCCGGCCTACAGACCAATTGCGCTCAGTTAGCCGCGTTTGCTCAGAATCTCTTTTTCGTACGCGCGCACGTTCTCCAGCCACTGGCTGCCCGCTGGCGTATCGTGACGCTGGCAATACATCTCCCACACGGCCTGCCACGGCAGGGATTTCTGCTCTTCAAGCAACGCCAGACGCGCGGTGTAATCGCCTTCGGCTTCCAGCTTACGCAGCTCGGCAGTCGGCTCCAGCAGGGCGCGCAGCAGCGCTTTTTTCATGTTGCGGGTGCCGATAACCCAAGCCGCGATGCGGTTGATAGACGCGTCGAAGAAGTCGAGGCCGATATGCACGCGGTCGAACAGATCGTTGCGTACAATCTCGCTGGCGATCGCCTGCGTTTCATCGTCCAGCAGCACCACGTGGTCGCTGTCCCAGCGCACCGGGCGGCTTACGTGCAGCAGCAGACGCGGTACATACAGCATGGCGGCGGAGATCTTGTCGGAGATCACTTCAGTCGGGTGGAAGTGGCCCGCATCCAGACACAGCGCGGTCTGGCGGCTGGCGGCGTAGCCCATGTAGAACTCATTGGAGCCGACGGTGTAGCTTTCTGCGCCAATACCGAACAGTTTGCTCTCAACGGCATCAATGTGGTGCGCCGGATCCAGTTTCTCGCTGATGACGTCATCCAGCGCATTCAGCAGACGCTGACGTGGTGCTAAACGGTCAACAGTGATGTCTTTCATACCATCCGGGATCCAGATGTTCATCACCGACGGGGTGCCCAGTTGCTCACCGAAATAGGCGGAGATGCGGCGGCTGGCCTTGCAGTGATCGATCCAGAACTGGCGAATTTTCGCGTCCGGGTGGGAAAGGGTGAAACCGTCAGCGCTCAGCGGATGCGAGAAGCAGGACGGGTTAAAATCGAGACCCAACTGGTTGGCTTTCGCCCACTCTACCCAGTTTTTGAAGTGTTCTGGTTTGATCTGGTCACGGGAAACCGGCGTGTCGGACTCCAGATAGATCGCATGCAGATTCAGGCGTTTCGGTCCAGGGATCAGGCTCAGTGCCTGCTCCAGATCGGCACGTAATTCGGTCGCGTTACGCGCTTTGCCCGGGTAGTTACCCGTCGCCTGAATACCGCCGGTCAGGTTGCCTTCCGGATTTTCAAAACCGGCGACGTCATCGCCCTGCCAGCAGTGCATAGAGACCGGCAGACGATCGAGCTGACGCAGGGTCTCTTCGACATCGATACCTACCGCAGCAAAACGCTGTTTCGCCAGGTCCCAGGCTTGTTCAAGTTGAGTGGTCATGCGCAAAGCTCCTTTGTCTGTCGTGTGGATTGAAACTGCGCAACATGGCGGGCAATTTCGCTATCAGGATGAGGAATAAAGGTGGTCAGGTCGTAGTTGGCGCTCACCACCTGACGGAAATCATCAACGTTGGTCAGTTCGTCCAGCGTCATGAGCTGGATACCGATGTTGCCGAGCGTGGACGCCTCTACGGGACCGGCCATCACACGGATACCGCAGGCGTCGGCGCACAGTTGGTTCAGTAATGCGTTCTGGCAACCGCCGCCGACGATATGCAGGCTGGTGAAGGCTTCACCACGAAGGTCGGCCAGTTCCTGCAGGACGCGGGCGTACAGCAACGCCAGGCTGTCGAAAATGCAGCGCGCCAGCTCGGCGTCTTGCGTGGGCACCGGCTGGCCGGTTTCACGGCAGGCAGCCTGAATTTCCGCGCCCATATCGGCAGGGTTGATAAAGCGATCGTCATTAGGATTAATCACGAAACGGCAAGCGGGCAGCGCCTGGGTCTGCTCGATCAGCGCAGGCAGATCGGTAATCTGGCGTTCTTTCAGGACGCGCTGCAGCAGCCACAGTCCCATGATATTTTTCAGCACGCGGTAGCGTCCTTCCGCACCGCCCTCGTTGGTAATATTGGCGCTTAGCGCGGCGTCATTGGTATAAGGCGTTCTGCTCTCGAAGCCCATCAGCGACCAGGTACCGGAAGAGAGGTAGGCGCTGTTTTTTTCTGCCAGCGGAGAGGCAATCACCGCGCTGGCGGTATCGTGGCTGGCGACGGCAACGACCGGGATCTGATTACCCTGCGGGCAAATCCAGTGACCGATGACATTGCCCGGATGCGTTGGCGTGCCGAACCAGGCGTGATTCGCGCCGGTCCACGCCAGCAGCGTGTCATCCCAGCCGTCGGTATGAATATTGACGAGCTGCGTAGTGGTGGCGTTGGTATATTCCCAGTTCATTTTGCCGGTCAGGCAATAGGCGAAGTAATCAGGAATTAGCAGAGCGTGCGCCACCTGGGGGATCAGTTCCGGTTGTTGTTCAACCAGCGCGCGTAATTGATACAGCGTGTTAAACGGCAAAAACTGAATACCGCTGCGGCGATAGATTTCCGCTTTCCCGAGTTGCGCCTGCGCCTGTTGCATCACGCCTGTGGTGCGGCTGTCACGGTAGGAGACGGGCAGGCCGACGCGCTGACCGTGTTTATCCAGCAGAACATAGTCCACGCCCCAGGTATCAATCCCGATACTGTCAATGCGGATGCCTTCATCGCAGACTTTCTCCAGTCCAAGACGAATGGCTCCTTCCAGACTGTCGATATCCCAGGCGTCGAAGCCGTCTGTTTTTTGCAGGCAATTCACGAAACGGTGGATTTCACGCAACGTCAGGGAACGGCGTTCACTGTCGTAACGCGCCAGCATAACGCGTCCACTGGATGCGCCGAGATCGACAGCGACACAATGGCGAAAAGTCATAATGAGGTCCTTCCAGGAGTGATGGCTATGAGTCTAAGAACCCCGGGGAAAAGGTACCTTCTTGCTACTGACAGCCAAAATTAGCCGCTGGCAAGAAAGCAAAGATGAACGTGATGACGTTCACAGTTTCCAGTAATGAGCCTGTTTTTACCTGATGTGACGGCGTCCGCATTTAGCGAACTTTCCTGCCCTGTCTTGAAAAAATGACCGGATATGCGCGCTTTCGTGTCAAAACTTTAAGGTGAGGTGGCGACCCCTTAATTACTATTTCAGTCATGTTCCACTTCATGTCAGGAAGCCATCATGACCCTATTGCACAGCGTGGATTTTTTTCCGTCAGGTAAGGTCCCTATCGCCATCGAACCCCGGCTTCCGCAGTCTGCTTTTCCTGAGCACCATCATGATTTTCATGAAATCGTGATCGTTGAACATGGCACGGGCATTCATGTATTCAACGGACAGCCGTACACCATCAGCGGCGGCACCGTCTGTTTTGTTCGCGATCATGACCGACACATGTATGAACATACTGACAATCTGTGTCTGACTAACGTGCTCTATCGTTCGCCGGATGCGTTCCAGTTTCTGGCAGGGCTGAATCAGCTTTTACCGCAGGAGCAAGATGGGCTGTATCCGTCCCACTGGCGGGTAAACCAGGGGGTGTTACAGCAGGTGCGCCAGTTGGTTGCTCAACTGGAACAACCCGATGGAGAGATGGACACGCCAGCGGTCGCCAATCGCGAAATCGTGTTTATGCAGCTGCTGGTATTGCTGCGCAAAAGCAGTCTGATGGAAGGGGCGACGGATAATGATGCGCGGCTGAATCACCTGATGGCCTGGCTGGAAGATCACTTTGCCGAAGAGGTCTGCTGGGAAGCCGTGGCCGATCGGTTTTCGCTCTCATTACGCACCTTGCACCGTCAGTTGAAACAACAAACCGGGCTGACGCCGCAGCGCTATTTGAACCGGCTGCGTTTAATTAAAGCGCGTCATTTGCTACGCCATAGCGATGACAGTGTTACCGATATCGCCTATCGCTGCGGATTTGGCGACAGTAACCACTTTTCGACGCTTTTTCGCCGCGAATTTGACTGGTCGCCGCGTGATATCCGCCAGGGGCGCGACGCATTGCTGCAATAACGCAGATGCTGAAGTATGACGGGTATATCAATATTTTTTGCCGCCGCTTGACGCATAATAGAGTGTTGTTATTGGTAGAGGTGATGTGGTGGCAAATCAGCTCGTTCTTCATAAAGCCGACTTTTTTGCAAGCGACGCGCAGGCGGTTGCTGTCGCCGATCGCTATCCGCAAAATGTCTTTGCGGAACATACCCATGATTTTTGTGAACTGGTGCTGGTCTGGCGTGGCAACGGTTTGCATGTGCTCAATGAACGTCCCTATCGCATTACACGCGGCGACCTGTTCTACATTCGTGCCGAAGATAAACACTCCTATACGTCTGTTAATGATCTGGTATTACAGAACATCATCTACTGCCCGGAGCGGCTGAAGCTAAATCTGCGGTGGGAAGAGGCGATACCTGGATTTAACGGAACCCAATGGCAGCCACACTGGCGTCTGACCAGCGCCGGTATGACTCAGGCGCGGCAGGTTATCAGCCAGCTTGAGCATGAAAGCCAGCAGAGCTGCCCGTTGGCTAACGGTATGGCGGAACTGCTGTTTGGGCAACTGGTGATGATCCTGCAGCGCCATCGCTATGCCACGGATAATCTTCCTGCTACCTCAAGCGAAACGCTGTTGGATAAACTGATCACCGCGCTGGCGGGCAGCCTGGAGCACCCGTTTGCGCTGGATGAATTTTGCGCCAGGGAAACCTGCAGTGAACGCGTGTTGCGCCAGCAGTTTCGCGCACAAACCGGTATGACCATCAACCAATATTTGCGCCAGATCCGCGTCTGCCACGCGCAATATTTGCTCCAGCATAGCCGCCTGATGATCGGTGAGATTTCGATGCAATGTGGGTTTGAGGACAGTAACTATTTTTCAGTGGTGTTCACGCGGGAAACTGGGATGACGCCAAGCCAGTGGCGTCATCTCAGTCATCACAACGACTAACTCGCCATTCCCATTCCGACAATATTGGCGGCGATGATAATCACCACGCAGCCCAGGCTCAGCACACTCACAGGACGTCGACCGGCGTTTTTCCACTCTTTCAACACCAGCCCGACAATACCGCCGCACAGGACGTAGAAACTCATGTGCAGCATCCAACTGATGTAGTCATACTGCGCCGGAATGCGTGCGTGGCCCCAGGCGTAGAAGAAGAACTGCAAATACCACATCAGACCGCCCAACGCTGACAGCAGCACGTTGGTGATGATCAGGGATTTTGCCAGCGAGAAGTCGGCGGTTATCGACAGATTCTTCACTTTTGCCAGACGAATAAAACAGAAACCCAGGTTGACCAGTGCGCCGCCACCCATGATCACGACATAGCTGGGCAGAGCGACATACAGCGGGTCTACGCCAAGGGCGGCAGCGGCTTCATGCATCGGTTTGGCGGCATTCATCGCAAAGGACATGCCGGCAGAGAAGATCCCGCACATTACTGCCAGCAACAGACCTTTTTTCAGGTTGAACTCTTCGGCTTTGATGCCCATTTTACGCTCTTTCAACTGCCCGGCACGGGTCACAATCCCCACACCGATAAGCGCCACCAACACGCCAAGCAGCGTCATGCGTCCGCCTTCCGTGTTGATCAGGACATCGAAATTACCGTTGAGAATGGGCGTCATCAGCGTACCGACAATCAGCGTAATGCCAATCGCGATACCAATCCCCATCGACATACCGAGGTAGCGCATGGTCAGGCCGTAGTTAATATTGCCAATACCCCACATGGCGCCAAACAGGAAAACAGGTAATAAAGTAGAAAGGTTAAAAGAGCTGTAGTAGGCCCAAAAATCGGGCAGCAGCAGGGCGCTTATGGTCCACGGCAGGATAATCCAGGAGACAATCCCGCCAACCGACCACATCGTTTCCCATGACCACTGTTTTACTTGCTTAAACGGGGCATAGAAACAGGCTGCACTGGCCGCACCTATCAAATGCCAAAAAATACCCATCGTAATCGCGTTACTCATGACGTCATCCTCATCGTTTTTATTGTCGCGTTACCCCTTCGACGTGATGAGTGTAAAAATTGCGCAGATTCTTAACCTTCTTCCCGTTGCCGCTTTTTTGTTCTTTTTGGCAATAGGCGCGTTAAGCGGGTGATTTAGTTCACATCTTTGGTAAGTGGGGGAGGGTTTATATCCTTACGAAAAGTACGGCATTGATAATCATTTTCAATATCATTTAATTAACTATAATGAACCAACTGCTTACGCGGCATTAACACCCAGCCGCTCGATAATAATGGAGATGATTATGAGTTATACCCTGCCATCCCTGCCGTACGCTTACGATGCACTGGAACCGCACTTCGATAAGCAGACGATGGAAATTCACCATACCAAACACCATCAAGCCTACGTCAACAATGCCAATGCGGCGCTGGAAAGCCTGCCAGAATTCGCTGGCCTGTCTGCCGAAGAGCTGATCGCGAAACTGGATCAACTGCCAGCGGACAAGAAAACCGTACTGCGTAACAACGCAGGCGGTCACGCTAACCACAGCCTGTTCTGGAAAGGCCTGAAAACCGGCACTACCCTGCAGGGCGATCTGAAAGCCGCTATCGAACGTGACTTCGGTTCCGTTGATAATTTCAAAGCCGAGTTTGAGAAAGCGGCTGCCACTCGCTTTGGTTCTGGCTGGGCGTGGCTGGTGCTGAAAGGCGACAAACTGGCCGTCGTGTCTACCGCGAACCAGGATTCCCCGCTGATGGGTGAAGCTGTTTCTGGCGCGTCTGGCTTCCCGATCGTCGGTCTGGACGTGTGGGAACACGCTTACTACCTGAAATTCCAGAACCGCCGTCCGGACTACATTAAAGAGTTCTGGAACGTGGTGAACTGGGACGAAGCAGCAGCGCGTTTCGCCGCGAAAAAATAAGTCTGATTGTTGCCTGATGGCGGTAACGCCATCAGGCTGCATGACTCAACCTTTTGTCAAAAACACCTCGTCAATCGTTCGGCAGTCCTTCTCACTCAGCTCACCGCCTGCATTTCGCGAAACCCCGGTGCAATAACCAAATTTACGCGATACCACGGTTTTAATCGTGGTGACAAAATCCTCACCAATGGCGTAAATGGACATATAGGTACCGATCTTGTCTTGAATTTCACGCAACTTTTGCAAATTGCCCTGTTTAAACGCCTCGCGCGCGTCGACAAAAAGCTCAGGCATCACGTTGTTTAAGCCGGAAATGATCCCTGCGCCGCCCGCCATCAGGTTAGGGATGTAATACTCGTCATAGCCGGAGAGGACGGCAAAGTCATCACGCACGGCACGGGTGGTCTGGATCATGCTGCGGGTGTGGGACTGGCAATCGACGGTATCCTTAATACCAGCAAAATTGGGGAACTCGGCAGCGAGAGTGGCGACCAGGTCGGGGGTTAAATCACAGCCGGTCCGTGCCGGGAAATTGTAGGCAAACCATTTTCCGCGTAATGCGCCACCAAGTTTGCGGAAATAGCTCAGGAGCTGCTTTGTTGTTTGTCCGTAATAGTACGGCGGTAATACCATCACCGCATCGTAACCCGCTTTGTCGGCTTCCTGCGCCATCTGTAAAACGTCGCTCATACAGGTGGAGGAGACGTTGGCGACCATCTTCAGCGAGCTCATTGATCTCGCTTCCCGGATCAGCATCAGCCGTTCTTCAAGGCTAAAAGAGGCAAATTCACCGATGCTGCCCATCAGCAAAATAACATCGATTTTGGCGTCGGTAAGACGCTTGAGATGATGCTTCAGACCGGAGAGATCGACGTTTCCATCATTATCCATCGGCGTAATGGAGGGACACCAGACACCAGCAAATTGCGATTGTACTGTCACGTTGTTGACTCCTTGTTATGAAATGGCGTTTTAAAATCATCCTAATTGATAGCATGTCTGGCCATTCATCATGTGAATCCGGCTCTCATTTTGAGCGGCTGAGGTAAAATAAATATGCTCTAATGAGGATTATTTATCGGGGAGAGGGAACAGATGCGATATCCAGTCGAGGTGTTTACAGGCAAGGTTCTGGACTATACGGGAAGCCGCCCCAGCGCGATTGCGAAGATTCAGGTGGATGGCGAACTGATGCTGACGGAACTGGGTCTGGAGGGCGATGAGCAGGCGGAGGCGAAAATCCACGGTGGGCCCGATCGCGCACTGTGCCATTACCCGCGAGAGCATTATCTGCACTGGGCCAGGGAATTCCCGGAACAGGCGGATAGGTTTGTCGCGCCCGCGTTTGGTGAAAACCTCTCAACCGACGGTCTGACTGAACAGAATGTCTATATTGGCGATATCTTCCAGTGGGGAGAGACGCTGATTCAGGTAACGCAACCGCGTTCGCCCTGCTTCAAACTCAACTATCATTTCGGCATCAGCGACATGGCGAGCCAGATGCAAAACGCTGGTAAAACGGGCTGGTTGTACAGCGTTATCTCTGCCGGGAAAGTCTCGGCGGATGCGCCGCTGGTTCTGGTGTCGCGCGTCAGTGACGTCACGGTACAGGAGGCAATTGCTATTGCCTGGCATATGCCGTTTGATGATGCGCAGTATCACCGTTTGTTGTCGGCGGCAGGGTTATCAAAAAGCTGGACCAGAACGATGCAGAAGCGGCGCTTAAGCGGCAAGATCGAAGACAATTCGCGTCGTTTGTGGGGAAAATAAAAAATTGCGCGCCGGGATGATGCCCGGCGCCACAATTAAGCGCGTTTATACAGCGGTAGCCAGATTACCAGGCGTAAACCACCCAGTGGGCTGTCTTCCGCTTTGACCCAGCCACGATGTTGCTGAATGGCGGTTTCAACGATCGCCAGACCCAGGCCGGTCCCGCCGGATTCGCGATCGCGCGCCTCGTCGGTACGGTAGAAGGGTCGGAAAATCTGTTCCCTGTCTTCAGGGCTGACGCCCGGACCATCGTCGTCCACGGTAATCGTGATCCCGTCTTTGTCCACCGCGAAGCCGACTTCAATCTTCGTGTGTGAATAGCGCAGGGCGTTACGGACAATATTCTCCAGCGCGCTTTCCAGCGCATTCGGGTTGCCATAGAGCGGCCATGGTCCCGGCGGGAAATTCACCGTCAACGATTTGCCCATCTGCTCGGCTTCGAAGGCGGCGTTATCCAGCACATCGCCCCACAGATGATTGGCTTTCATCGTTTCACTGACCAGCGCATTTTTCTGCTGATTACGCGACATCACTAACAGGTCGTTGATCATGCTGTCGAGTCGGTGCGCTTCGGTTTCAATACGCTCCAGCTCTTTACTCTCGCCACTACGGCGGCGCAGCAGGGCGGTGCCGAGTTGCAGACGTGTCAGCGGGGTTCTCAGCTCGTGAGAGATGTCCGACAGCAGACGCTGTTGCGTGGTCATCATTCGCTCGAGCGCAGTCACCATTTGGTTAAAGCTGGCGCCAGCCGCGTGAAATTCCTGCGGGCCTGCTTCCAGTTCCGGATGTTGTCGTAAGTTACCCTGCGCCACTTCATCCGCCGCGTTTTTGAGCTTACGCGCTGGTTTTGCCAGGCTCCAGGCCAGCCAGAGAAGCAGCGGGGTGCTGACCAGCATCGTCACAATCAGCAAGAGCAGAGGGCGGTCAAACAGCAGATTAATAAAATCGGATTGCGAACTGCTGGCCGGGCGGATCAGATAGAGTTGGTAGTTATCTTCTCCATCTCTGACGGAGAACGGTCCCACCATCTCAACGCGGCCATACTTTTTCTTCTGGGGATGATCGGCGTTATCCGCCTGACCAATAAAGTTACGAATGATCTGCATTTCGTTGCGTTCTGCGCCGATCACGCGTCCTTCTGTGGTAACAAGCAATAACCGCTGTCCAGGCGGCGCCCACTTGTCAATCGCCCGGAACAAGCGACGCCACCACATCAGGTCGTTGGGTGGATCGTTCGCGAGTTCAGCTTCAACGTGTTGCTCAATCATCAACCCCTGGCGCTGTTCGCTGTCCAGTAGCTCGGTCATCTGGCGTGAGTCGAGCTTGGGTAACATCAGAACCAACATCAACACCAGTGCCAGCGTCAACCAGAAGATAGCAAAGATGCGCGCGGTAAGGCTCCCTATCATGAAGCGGAGACCATCAGATAGCCGCGGCCACGTAAGGTTTTAAACCACGGATGTCCGTCTTTACGTTCCGGCAGCTTACGGCGCAGGTTCGAGATATGCATATCAATCGCACGGTCAAACGGCGTCAGGCGTTTGCCCAGCACTTCCTGGCTTAAATGTTCACGCGAAACCACCTGGCCGAGATGCTGAGCCAGCAAATAGAGCAGGGTGAATTCGGTGCCGGTTAACTCCAGAGTTTGGCCATCAAAGCTGGCTTCCTGGCGACCTGGATTGAGACTTAAGGCATCCACTTCCAGCGTTGGCGAGCCGTTATCGCTGCTTTGCTGTTGTTCGCTCCAGTGAGAGCGGCGCAGGATAGCGCGGATGCGCGCGACCAGTTCGCGGTCATTAAACGGTTTGGGTAAATAGTCGTCCGCGCCCAGCTCAAGACCAAGTACGCGATCCAGTTCGCTGCCACGCGCGGTCAGCATGATTACGGGGGTTTGGTGTGTCTGGCGAAGCGCTTTCAATGTATCGATACCGTTTTTCTTCGGCATCATGACATCGAGCAAAAGTAAATCAATGCTGTCGTCCAGAAGTTCAAGCGCCTGCTCCCCGTCATGGGCAACCAGCACATCGAAGCCTTCCATTTCGAGCAACTCCTTTAACAGGGAAGTCAGCTCTCGGTCATCATCAACTAACAGGATTTTATTCATTATTTAAATACCTCCGAGGCAGAAATTACGTCATCAGGAGTCGCTAATCCATGACTTTACGTTGTTTTACACCCCCTGACGCATGTTTGCAGCCCGAATCGTAAACTGTCTCTCGTTGAATCGCGACAGAAAAGATTTTGGGAGCAAGTGATGCGCAAAGTTACCGCTGCCGTCATGGCCTCAACGCTGGCACTCAGTTCTTTAAGCCACGCTGCTGAAGTCGTTACAGGCGATAACTGGCACCAGGGCGAAGGATCGACGCAGCGCAGTACGCAGAGCCATATGTTTGACGGCATAAGTTTAACCGAACATCAGCGTCAACAGATGAGAGATCTGATGCAGCAGGCAAGACACGAACAGCCTCCTGTTAATGTTAGCGAAGTGGAGACAATGCATCGCCTTGTCACCGCAGAAAAATTTGATGAAAGCGCTGTGCGCGCTCAGGCAGAAAAAATGGCACAAGAACAGGTTGCCCGCCAGGTCGAAATGGCCAGGGTTCGCAACCAGATGTATCGCCTGTTAACGCCGGAGCAGCAAGCGGTTTTAAATGAGAAACATCAGCAACGAATGGAGCAGCTGCGCGACGTGGCGCAATGGCAAAAAGGCTCATCGTTGAATTTATTGAGTAGTAGCAGCTCACGTTCCCAGTAACAAACCCTGTTTTCCTTGCCATAGACACCATCCCTGTCTTCCCCCACATGATGTGGGGGTTTTTTTTGCCCTCAATTTGTCATCCGGTTATTGTCTGACTGTTTTACGTCATCCGTTATACTACCGGCATGTCCTGGCAGGAGTGTTTATGAATCAAACCTATGGACGGCTGGTAAGCCGGGCGGCAATCGCTGCAACAGTGATGGCGTCGTTGCTACTTTTAATCAAGATTTTTGCGTGGTGGTACACCGGGTCGGTAAGTATTCTGGCGGCGCTGGTGGACTCGCTGGTGGATATTGCCGCGTCGCTAACGAATCTTCTGGTGGTGCGTTATTCGCTGCAACCCGCAGACGATGAACATACTTTCGGGCACGGCAAAGCCGAATCGCTGGCGGCGCTGGCGCAAAGTATGTTTATTTCGGGTTCTGCGCTGTTTTTATTTTTGACCGGCATTCAACACCTCATCCAACCCACGCCGATGAAGGATCCGGGCGTTGGCGTCGTGGTGACGGTTATCGCACTGGTCTGCACGCTTATTTTGGTCACGTTTCAGCGCTGGGTCGTGCGCAGGACGCAAAGTCAGGCTGTGCGGGCAGATATGCTTCATTATCAGTCTGATGTTATGATGAACGGAGCGATTCTTGTGGCGCTTGGCCTCGCCTGGTATGGCTGGCATCGTGCAGACGCCTTGTTTGCGTTGGGAATCGGCATCTATATTCTATATAGCGCGTTGCGAATGGGATATGAGGCGGTGCAATCGTTGTTGGACCGCGCATTGCCCGACGACGAACGTCAGGAAATTATTGGTATCGTGACATCATGGCCGGGTGTCAGCGGCGCTCACGATCTTCGCACACGGCAGTCAGGGCCGACTCGCTTTATTCAGATTCATTTGGAAATGGAAGATCATCTGCCTCTCGTTCAGGCCCATTTGGTGGCTGAACAGGTGGAGCAGGCGATTTTACGGCGTTTTCCGGGCTCTGATGTCATTATCCATCAGGACCCGTGTTCCGTCGTACCCAGGGAAGGTAAAAGGTTTGAGCTTTCGTAATTCGTTGTAAAAAAAGTGAACCAGGCCAGCATTTTGTGTATAAATTACCGCCTTTTGGCCTGACCTGAATCAATTCAGCAGGAAGTGATTGCTATACTATCTGCATATGCGTTGGATCGTGTCGATATGCAGAATCGGCTTCCGGCAACAGATTTCATTTTGCATTCCAAAGTTCAGAGGTAGTCATGATTAAGAAAATCGGTGTGTTGACAAGCGGCGGTGATGCGCCGGGCATGAACGCAGCAATCCGTGGCGTTGTGCGCGCAGCGTTGACGGAAGGGCTGGAAGTAATGGGTATTTATGACGGCTACCTGGGTCTGTATGAAGACCGTATGGTTCAGCTTGACCGTTACAGCGTGTCCGACATGATCAACCGTGGCGGCACCTTCCTCGGTTCCGCGCGTTTCCCGGAATTCCGTGATGAAAATGTGCGTGCCGTGGCTATCGAAAACCTGAAAAAACGGGGCATTGACGCGCTGGTGGTGATCGGCGGTGACGGTTCGTATATGGGTGCAAAACGCCTGACTGAAATGGGCTTCCCATGCATTGGTCTGCCAGGCACTATCGACAACGACATCAAAGGCACCGACTACACCATCGGTTACTTTACGGCGCTGGGGACGGTGGTTGAAGCGATTGACCGTCTGCGTGATACCTCCTCCTCTCACCAACGTATCTCTATCGTTGAAGTGATGGGACGTTACTGTGGCGACCTGACCCTGGCGGCAGCGATTGCCGGTGGTTGTGAGTTTGTGGTGGTGCCGGAAGTGGAATTCAGCCGCGAAGATCTGGTCGCTGAAATCAAAGCCGGTATTGCGAAAGGTAAAAAACACGCCATCGTCGCTATCACTGAACACATGTGTGACGTTGACGAACTGGCGCATTTCATCGAGAAAGAGACCAAACGTGAAACCCGTGCAACCGTACTGGGACACATTCAGCGTGGTGGTTCTCCGGTGCCTTACGACCGTATTCTGGCGTCCCGCATGGGGGCGTATGCCATTGAATTACTGCAGGAAGGTTTCGGCGGTCGTTGCGTCGGTATCCAGAACGAACAACTGGTTCACCACGACATCATCGACGCTATCGAAAACATGAAGCGCCCATTCAAAGGTGACTGGCTGGACTGCGCGAAGAAACTGTACTGATCGCAATTGCCGGATGGCGGCTTGCGCCTTATCCGGCCTACAAATGCAGCATGTAGGCCTGATAAGCGTAGCGCCATCAGGTATAAAGGCGGAGTGAATCCCGCCTTTTTTACGTTTATTTATATTCCCCATAGTTATAGCAAATCTTTTTTTATTCTTTAATGTTTGAATTCCTTTCTGGCACGCTCTGATCATCACAACACAGCATAAGAGAGTTGGGCGATGAACAAATGGGGCGTGGGATTAACGTTGTTGCTGGCATCCACCAGCGTTCTGGCGAAGGATATTCAATTACTTAACGTTTCGTATGATCCAACGCGTGAGTTGTACGAGCAGTACAACAAAGCGTTTAGCGCGCACTGGAAACAGCAAACGGGTGATAACGTGGTGACCCGCCAGTCACATGGTGGTTCCGGTAAGCAAGCGACCTCCGTGATTAACGGCATTGAGGCGGATGTGGTAACCCTGGCGCTGGCCTACGATGTAGACGCCATTGCGGAACGTGGTCGCATTGATAAAAATTGGATCAAACGTCTGCCGGATAACTCTGCGCCTTACACCTCCACCATCGTCTTCCTGGTGCGTAAAGGGAATCCAAAGCAAATTCATGACTGGAACGATCTGGTAAAACCTGGCGTATCCGTCATCACGCCGAACCCGAAAAGCTCAGGCGGCGCACGCTGGAATTATCTGGCGGCGTGGGGTTACGCCCTGCACCACAACAACAACGACCAGGCGAAAGCCCAGGACTTCGTGAAGGCGCTGTTTAAGAATGTGGAAGTCCTCGATTCCGGTGCTCGTGGTTCAACCAACACCTTCGTAGAACGCGGGATCGGTGATGTCCTGATCGCCTGGGAGAACGAAGCGTTGTTGGCAACCCATGAACTCGGTAAAGACAAATTCGAGATTGTGACCCCGAGCGAGTCAATCCTGGCGGAACCGACCGTTTCGGTCGTCGATAAAGTGGCTGAGAAAAAAGGCACTACCGAGGTGGCGCAAGCCTATCTGAAGTACCTCTATTCGCCGGAAGGCCAGGAGATTGCAGCGAAAAACTACTATCGTCCGCGCAATCCTGATGTTGCGAAGAAATATGAAGGCGCTTTTCCGAAATTGAAACTCTTCACCATTGATGAGGCGTTCGGCGGCTGGACAAAAGCGCAAAAAGAGCACTTTGCAAACGGTGGAACCTTCGACCAAATCAGCAAACGCTAACCATTTCTGCGATTTTCAGGCCCGCTGGCGCTATGCCATCGGGCTTTTTTAATTGTCATCATTTTGCGTTACTCTTGCACTTCAATGAGATACAGGAAACGCACAATGAAAAAAGCAGGTTATCTTTCACTGGCGATTGTCGTCATCGCCGCCGCAGCGGGTATCGGCTACTGGAAATTTGCAGGAAATCCGGATGCGCTACGGGAGAAAGTCCTGAAGCAGTGCGTACCTAATCAGCGTCAGCATCACAATCCGGCGCCCTGTACAGAAGTGACGCCGGAGGCAGGTTATGTGGTGTTTAAAGACAGAAATGGCCCTCTGCAATATCTGTTAATGCCAACTTACCGCATTAACGGCACGGAGAGTCCCTTATTGACGGAGCCGTTCACGCCCAATTTCTTCTGGCTGGCCTGGCAGGCGCGTAGTTTTATGAGCCAAAAGTACGGACAGGAGATCCCTGACAGCGCCGTGTCATTGGCAATCAACTCACGCACCGGGCGGACGCAAAACCATTTCCACATCCATATCTCCTGTTTGCGCAAGGACGTTAGAGCGCAACTTGATGACAATATGGCAAAAATCGGCACTCGCTGGTTGCCGCTCGCGGGTGGATTACGCGGACACGAGTATCTGGCCCGTCGGGTCACCGAGAACGAACTGGCGCAGCGCAGTCCCTTTATGATGCTGGCGGAAGAGGTGCCAGAAGCGCGCGATCATATGGGTAGCTACGCACTGGCAATGGTGCGCCAGAGCGATGACACTTTTGTATTGCTGGCAACACAACGCAATCTGTTGGCGTTCAACCTGGCGTCTGCCGAGGAAATTCAGGATCATCAATGTGATATTCTGAAGTAACCCACCATATCTGGCGTTTACTCTATCAGCCTGTCCCCGTATCCTTGTTGAAAAAAACAACAGGAGACAGGCATGTCGCTCTGGTTTTCGCACCCTCTGTTCATCCCTTCACTGCTTGTCGGTCTCACCATTCTGCTCTGGGCGACGTCCCTGCTGCCGGAATTTATTACGGCGTTGTTGTTTTTTACCGTTGCGATGGTGGCAAAGATTGCGCCGCCGGACGTTATCTTCGGCGGCTTTGCCTCTTCGGCATTCTGGCTGGTATTTAGCGGATTTGTGCTGGGAATTGCGATCCGTAAAACGGGGCTGGCGGACCGGGCGGCGAGGGCATTGTCGGCAAGGCTAACCGACTCCTGGCCGTTGATGGTGGCGAGTGTGGTGTTACTCAGTTATGCACTGGCGTTTGTCATGCCTTCCAACATGGGGCGTATCGCATTGCTGATGCCGATTGTTGCGGCAATGGCGAAACGCGCCGGAATTGCTGACAATTCACGCGCCTGGTACGGTCTGGCGCTGGCGGTGGGTTTTGGCACCTTCCAGCTTTCCGCCACAATCCTCCCTGCTAACGTGCCTAACCTTGTCATGAGCGGCGCAACGGAAGGTTCGTATGGCATCCATTTGAATTATTTGCCGTATTTGTTGCTGCACACCCCCGTTCTCGGCTGGCTCAAAGGGGCAGCGCTTGTCCTCCTGATTTGCTGGCTGTTTCCGGGGAAGCCCCATGTGCCGGACGATACCTCATCGCCTGCGCCCATGAGTCGCGATGAAAAGCGATTATCCTGGATGCTGGCGGTGGTGCTGGTGATGTGGGTCAGTGAAACCTGGCATGGTATTGGTCCGGCGTGGACCGGGCTGGCGGCGGCCGTGATTACCCTGCTGCCGCGCGTAGGCTTTATCAATGGCGAGGAGTTTTCCAGTGGCGTGAATATCCGCACGTGCATCTATGTGGCGGGTATTCTGGGGCTGGCGATTACCGTGACGCATACCGGGATTGGTAGCGCGGTCGGAGAGGCGCTGTTGCAGATTATGCCTCTGAACGCAGAAAATCCTTTCACCAACTTTGTCACGCTGACCGGGATCACCACCGTCCTCAACTTTATCATGACCGCCAATGGCGTTCCGGCGTTGTACACCACGCTGGCAGAGAGTTTTTCTGATGCGACCGGGTTCCCGCTGCTTTCGGTCATTATGATTCAGGTACTGGGCTATTCCACACCGCTACTGCCGTATCAGGCATCGCCGATTGTCGTGGCGATGGCGTTAGGGAAAGTACCGGCCAGAGCAGGGATGTTGCTGTGTCTGGCACTGGCGCTGGTCACCTGGATGGTGTTGCTGCCGCTGGATTATCTGTGGTTTAGCGTGCTGGGAAAATTGTAGCTGCGCGGCGTCACAGACCCGATATATTTTGAATGGTCACCCCTTCTGTTTTGTGATGTAGCTGATTGTTTTATCAGCATAAATATCGGTTAATAGCCGTGAACACACTCGTTCAGAAGAAATTCAAGGATTAATACATGGACCGGTTAACCCCCATTCGTCTCTGGCCTGCATTTCTTTCGGTTTTCATTACCCTGATGTTGTGGTTTGCTGTCCCCAACCCTTCCGGTGTGACGCCTGAAGCCTGGCATTTACTGGCATTATTTATAGGTACTATCGCGGCTATTATCGGTAAAGCCCTGCCTATTGGCGCTATCGCAATCATTGCGATTATGCTGGTGGCAATGACGGGCGTTACTAATCCAGGTAAACCCTCTGCGGCACTGAATGATGCCCTGAGCGGCTTTTCTAACCAATTGATCTGGTTGATTGGTTTGTCGATTATGCTCTCGCAAAGTTTGTTGAAAACGGGGCTGGGGGCGCGTATTGGCTATGGATTTATCGCGTTGTTTGGTAAACGAACGCTGGGTATCGCCTGGGCATTGACGCTGGCTGAAACATTGATTGCGCCAGTGACCCCCAGTAACACCGCGCGCGGTGGCGGTATCATCCATCCGGTCATGCGTGCTATCGCGGAAAGCCTGGGGTCGCAACCGGGGAATAGCGAAAATGGGTCGACGGGCCGTTATCTGGCGCTGGTGAACTACAATATTAACCCCATCAGCTCGGCGATGTTTATTACTGCGACTGCGCCTAACCCACTGATAGTGAGCTTTTTAACCAAAGGTACTGATGGGGTTTTGAACATGACCTGGGGGATGTGGGCGATAGCCGCGCTGCTCCCTGCGGTGGTGTCACTGGTGCTGATGCCGCTCGTCATCTGGTGGCTTTATCCCCCTGCCATTACCCGCACGCCTGATGCGCCGCAGTTCGCGCGACAAAAGCTGGAATCACTTGGTCCGTTGGCGCTTGCCGAGAAAATTACGCTCGCCGTTTTTGCGCTGCTGCTGTGTTTGTGGGCGGGGATCCCGGCGCTCATTATGGGGAGTGGCTGGACAGTTAACCCGACCAGCGCCGCCTTAATTGGGCTCTCCATATTGCTGATCTCCGGGGTATTGAGCTGGGATGACATTCTTAAATGTCGCGGCGCCTGGGATACCGTCGTGTGGTTTGCGGCACTGGTCATGATGGCTGAATTTCTCAGCAAGCTGGGTCTGGTGAGTTGGTTAGCCGTGAGCGTGGGGAATACAATCGATCAGCTCGGCGTGCACTGGGGTGTCGCTACACTGTTACTGGTTCTGCTCTATGTTTACTCTCACTACTTTTTTGCCAGTACGACCGCGCATATTACGGCGATGTTTGCGGCGTTCTTCGCAGCAGGATTAGCACTGGGCGCGCCGCCGGCATTGCTGGGCTTAATGCTCGCTTTTTCTTCATCGCTGATGATGTCGTTAACGCATTATGGTACGGGCACCGCGCCAATCATATTTGGCTCCGGATACGTCACACTTGCGGAATGGTGGAAAACGGGATTGGTGATGAGCGTGGTAAACCTGACTGTCTGGGGGATCGTCGGTGCGGTCTGGTGGCACTGGCTGGGATACTGGTAAATAACAATGTGGCGGTAGATGATTCATCTACCGCCACAACAGCGATTACGCCTGTTTAGCTGCTTCTGCTGCTTTGACGATCACGGCGAAAGCATCAGCTTTCAGTGAAGCACCGCCAACCAGCGCGCCGTCGATGTCCGGCTGAGCGAACAGTTCTGCTGCGTTGGATGCGTTTACAGAACCGCCGTACTGGATGATAACCTGCTGTGCGATTGCTGCGTCAGCTTTAGCAATGTGGTCACGGATGAATTTGTGAACCGCCTGAGCCTGTGCCGGAGTGGCAGATTTGCCCGTACCGATCGCCCATACAGGTTCGTAAGCGATAACCACGCCTTCGAATGCGCTTGCGCCCTGAGTTTTCAGTACTGCGTCGATCTGACGTGCACACACTTCTTCTGTTTTGCCCGCTTCGTTTTCTGCTTCGGTTTCACCGATGCACAGAACCGGGGTCAGGCCCTGCTCTTTCAGAACTGCGAATTTCTTAGCGATCAGTTCATCAGACTCTTTGTGATAAGTACGACGCTCTGAGTGACCGATGATGATGTACTGAGCACCGATATCTTTCAGCATTTCTGCTGAAGTTTCACCGGTAAACGCGCCAGACAGGTTCAGGTCAACGTTCTGCGCGCCCAGAATGATGTGGCTACCGGCCGCAGCGTGTTTCGCCAGGTCGATGTACATTTCCGGCGGAGCGATAGCAACGCCACAGCCAGCAACGCCAGCCAGCTCTTTGCGCAGGTTAGCAACCAGCTCGTTTACCATGTGGCGGCTGCCGTTCAGTTTCCAGTTACCCATCACTAAAGGATGTCGCATTTCAATTCTCCACGCTTTATCAGCGAATTAAGGAATATGGCCACCCTTCAGGGCAGCATGGTCTGTGAAACAGTATAGAGATTCGTCGCTGGAAAGGCTTTGCTTTTTGTCATTTATTCGCCCCTTCCAGACCTTCAGATAGTGCCAGCTTAATCGGTTCAACAGCGAAGGTCAGTCCCTTTTCGCCGTTATCTGCGACAACATAGCGAATTGCGCCTTCGGTTTCAGCGTAGTAGCGCTTATTCTTGCCTGCAATAAGCAACCGCTGCAGTTTTTTCTGGCTTTGTTCCTTCGTCAGTAACGGCGCGACGCTACGAATGACGGCCGCCATATACTCCAGCGCTTTCGTCCTTGCCGCCTTTTGCTCTGGCCCTTGAATGGGGAGCCAGGTTATCTGCATGCTTTTGATTTTTAACGTGCCGCGCTCCAGCGCCGTAGAGGCGTACAGGTTTTCGTTGATCTTGCTGGCGGCGCGCGTCAGATTGGCTTTGTCCCGACTGCTGTCGATAGCGCGAAATTCGTTCAGTGAAAGCTTAGGGTTTTGGCTGTTAAAGTTTTCGCGAAACTGGCTGATCGAGAGATCGAACGTCGGGGCACCGGCCAGCAGATACGGCGCCGTCGTCGTCGAGGGTTCTGCTGCCTGCACCGTTGTGCTTACGGAAATCACAGAAAACAATAGTAATAACAGCGTAGATCCTGGCTTCATCAATCTTACCTTTCGTTATGGCTGCTCACGATTAAAACGATAACTGTCTGGCTTGTCAAAAGGGTAAACTGTGGGGCAGGGCAATAATAAAGGAACTTACATGACCATACAGCAGTGGTTATTCTCATTTAAAGGGCGTATTGGGCGCCGTGATTTCTGGATTTGGGTAGGCCTCTGGTTTGTCGGTATGCTGGTTCTGTTCACTCTGGCCAGTAAACAATGGCTTGAGATTAAAACGGCGGCGTTTGCTCTGGTATGTATGCTCTGGCCGACGGCGGCGGTAATGGTAAAACGGCTGCATGACAGAGGACGTTCAGGCCTGTGGGCGTTACTGATGATTCTGGCGTGGATGCTATTGGCGGGCAACTGGGTGATGCTGCCGGGCATGTGGCAGTGGGTCGTCGGACGTTTTGTCCCAACAGTGATTCTGGTCATGATGCTGGTAGACCTGGGCGCATTTGTTGGCACCCAGGGTGAGAATAAATTTGGTAAAGATACGCAGGACGTGAAGTACAAAGCGTGATTTATCGCGTTGCCGAATGGTGGAAATGGAGCCAGGTCATCCGGCAAAAATATTACCAGTAGTGTTCGGCGGTCATATGGCCCGGTCGGCGGCGCAGGTGTTTGGTCATTTGCCGGGTCTCTTTCAGCAATTGCTGCGTGTCGCGAACCATCTGTGGATTGCCGCAAAGCATAATGTGGCTGGTCTCTTTATTCATCTGCAAGCCAACCGCTTTTTCCAGCTCACCGCTTTCAATCAGCGCCGGTATACGCCCGGTTAGCGAACCCGCGATAGTTTCCCGGCTTACCACCGTTTGAATTCGTAATTTACCCTCGTAGCGTGCTTGTAACTCCAGCATGAGCGGCAAATAGCTTAAGTCAGCGGCGTAACGTGCGGCATGCACCAGCACCAGATTTTTAAAACGATCGACGTCTTTACCCTGTTGCAGAATTGACAGGTAAGGGCCAATTGCCGTTCCCGTCGCCAGCATCCACAGCGTGTCGCACTCGGGAACCTCATCCAGCACAAAAAAACCGGCAGCTTCACTGACGACCTGGACTTCATCGCCGGGTTTCAGCGCCGCCAGACGTGGACTCAGTTTTCCGTCGGGAACGGTGACCAGGTAAAACTCCAGATCGGGATTCTCGGGGGCGTTGACATAAGAATAGGCGCGCTGGACGCGCTCGCCGTCAATCTCCAGTCCGAGCTTGGTAAATTGACCCGCCGTGAAGGGATGAACCGGGGCGTGAACGGTCAGACTCAACAGCGCCTCAGTCCAGTACTGCACTTTAGTCACTTTGCCTGTTACCCACTCTGCCATGGTCTTCTCCTGTTCCGATCCAATAGCCCTATCTTCGTTCGTTGGGCGAAAGATTTCCAGCCCATATGGGCCGGAAGGCTCTATTGATCAAATTACACGTCATCCTTCACGCTGCCTCTTTGTTGGCAGCATTCGCGCAACCCTGTCACATCGTTATCTATGCGCCTGGGATATTGCTCGCTTGCCGTCGCGACGCAATGTGAAGGAATTTGTGTCAGATTTTAAAGGATGTGCGCCTGTACGTCCGGGTCTTTGCGATCGAGGTAATGAATTGACTGGATGCGGCGAATGGTGCGTGACTTCCCGCGGATCAGCAGCGTTTCGGTGGTCGCGATGTTGCCTTTACGGCTGATCCCTTCCAGCAGGTCACCTTTGGTGATCCCGGTCGCGGAGAAAATGACGTTGTCGCTGCGCGCCATTTCGTCCAGACGCAGCGCTTTACCCGCTTCAATGCCCATCGCCTCGCAGCGCGCCAGTTCTTGCTCGCCAATGCGACGATTGTCTTCGCTATCGCCTTTGACATCATGACGCGCCAGCAGGCGGCCCTGCATATCGCCATCCAGTGCGCGGATCACGGCGGCGGACACAACACCTTCCGGCGCGCCGCCAATCCCGTACAGCACGTCGACTTCGCTGTCTGGCATGCAGGTAAGAATAGAGGCGGCAACGTCACCGTCAGGAATCGCAAATACGCGCACGCCCAGCGTCTGCATCTCTGCGATTACGTCATCATGGCGTGGTTTCGCCAGAATGGTGACGGTCAGTTCGCTCAGCGGTTTGTTGAGTGCCTTTGCCACATTATTCAGGTTTTCCGCCAGCGGCAGGTTGATATCGATAGACCCTTTTGCGCCCGGACCCACGATCAGTTTTTCCATGTACATATCTGGCGCGTTCAGGAAGCAGCCCTTGTCGCCGACAGCCAGAACCGCCAGCGCGTTAGCCTGACCCATCGCCGTCATGCGGGTGCCTTCGATAGGATCGACAGCAATGTCTACCGCGTCGCCGTGTCCAGTACCGACTTTTTCGCCGATAAACAGCATTGGCGCTTCATCGATCTCGCCTTCGCCGATGACAATCGTCCCGTCAATATTGACCTGATTGAGCATAATGCGCATGGCGTTAACAGCCGCGCCGTCAGCGGTATTTTTATCGCCGCGCCCCAACCATTTGTAGCCAGCCAGCGCAGCCGCTTCGGTCACGCGGGAAAATTCGATGGCAAGTTCTCGTCTCATAGCAAACCCGTAGCAGAAAGAAATTGCGCGAAGTGTAGCACAGGGGAGGGGATGGGATTATTGATGTGTGTGCGTGTGCAGAGTCGCCTTCACGCGAAGGTTTTACCGGATGGCGAAGCCGCCATCCGGTATTACAACATTATTCTTCGTGATCTTCCCACGCCAGGGCGCGTTTGACCGCTTTCTTCCAGCCGCTGTAACGGTAATTACGCTCGGTGGTTTCGATACCTGGGCGGAATTCACGTTCGATGACCGCTTTTTCCTGCAGCTCATCCAGATTCTGCCAGAAACCCACTGCCAGACCGGCCAGATAGGCGGCGCCCAACGCGGTGACTTCGCGTACTTCCGGGCGCTCAACGCGAGTGCCGAGAATGTCTGACTGGAACTGCATCAGGAAGTTGTTGGCAACAGCGCCGCCGTCCACGCGCAGGGCGTGCAGACGAATACCGGAGTCAGCCTGCATTGCTTCCAGCACGTCACGCGTCTGATAGGCAATGGATTCCAGGGTGGCACGGATGATGTGGTTAGAGTTCACGCCACGGGTCAGGCCAAAGATAGCGCCACGTGCATACGGATCCCAGTAAGGGGCGCCCAGACCGGTAAAGGCCGGTACGACATACACGCCGTTGGTATCTTTCACTTTGGTCGCAAAGTATTCGGAGTCGAACGCGTCGCTGATGAGTTTCATCTCGTCGCGCAGCCACTGAATAGACGCGCCGGCCATGAACACGGCACCTTCCAGCGCATAGTTCACTTCGCCTGTCGGGCCGCAGGCAATGGTCGTCAGCAGACCGTTTTCGGATTTAACGGCTTTCTCTCCGGTATTCATCAGCATAAAGCAGCCGGTACCGTAGGTGTTTTTCGCCATCCCTTCTTTTACGCACAGCTGGCCGAACAGCGCGGCCTGCTGGTCACCTGCAATACCCGCGATTGGAATACGTGTGCCGCCTTTACCGCCAATGTTGGTCTGACCGTACACTTCAGAAGAACGACGAACTTCCGGCAGCATGGCGCGCGGAATGTCCAGCGCGTCCAGCATTTTGTCATCCCAGTCCAGCGTGTGGATGTTGAACAGCATGGTACGTGAGGCGTTGGTGTAATCCGTGACGTGAACGCGTCCCTGAGTCATTTTCCAGATGAGCCAGGTATCCACGGTGCCAAACAGCAGTTCGCCGCGACGAGCTCGCTCACGTGAGCCTTCTACGTGATCGAGGATCCACTTCACTTTGGTGCCAGAGAAGTACGGGTCAATCACCAGACCGGTATTGTTGCGAACATACTCTTCCATACCATCGCGCTTCAGGCGCTCGCAAATGTCGGCGGTACGACGACACTGCCAGACAATCGCGTTGTAGATTGGTTTACCGGTTTCACGTTCCCAGACGATGGTGGTTTCACGCTGGTTAGTAATACCAATGGCCGCAATCTGATCGGAATTGATGTCTGCTTTCGCCAGCACTTCTACCAGCGTAGAGCTTTGAGTGGCCCAGATTTCCATTGGGTCATGTTCTACCCAGCCTGCTTTTGGATAGATTTGCTCAAATTCGCGTTGCGAAACACTTATGATATTTGCATCGTGGTCCATTACGACCGCGCGAGAACTGGTAGTGCCCTGGTCGAGCGCAACAATATATTTTTTCTCAGTCATCATTTTTTTCCCGTAGTCACATTACAGCGAAGCTTTTTGTTGTGAAGTCGTCGTGGCGTCTTTCTCTTCCACGACACAGGTATCGCAAGGTAAATGGTGGCCAATCAGTTTGCGATAAGCGAATGCCCCTAAAATGGCGCCCACAATAGGGCCGAACAGCGGCACCAGGAAGTAAGGAATGTCTTTGCCACCGGTAAAGGCAATATTGCCCCAGCCAGCGAGCCAGGCGAAAGCTTTCGGGCCGATGTCACGTGCCGGGTTCATCGCAAATCCCGTCAATGGACCCATTGATGCACCGATAACGGCGATCAGTAAGCCGATGAGCAGTGGTGCCAGTGGGCCGCGAGGCACACCGTTACCATCATCAGTCAGTGCCAGAATGACCCCCATCAGAATAGCGGTAATCACCATTTCGACCGCGAAGGCCTGCACAAAATTGATATGTGGGTTTGGATAAGTAGAGAACGTCCCTGCCAGATTGAGACTTTCGACGCTGCCACGCACGATATGATTCGTTTGTTCAAAGTCGGCAAAAAGGTTGTAGTAAAGCCCGTAAACTAACGCCGCAGCGCAGAAAGCACCGGCAAATTGAGAAATGATGAAAGGTACAACTTTGCGCTTGTCAAAACACGCAAACAGCCACAGTGCGATGGTCACTGCTGGATTCAGGTGCGCGCCAGAAACACCTGCCGTCAGGTAGATAGCCATCGCTACGCCCAGACCCCAGATGACACTGATTTCCCACTGACCAAAAGTAGCCCCGGCTACTTTGAGTGCAGCGACACACCCCACACCGAAGAAAATCAACAACCCGGTACCGAGGAATTCAGCAATGCACTGGCCTTTTAAGGTTGATGTTTGACTCATGATCGGATCCTGAAGAGAGTTTAATGTTTATTGTATGCGAGGAGGTCACTGACATCCGCGATGCCCTGTAGGCACGCTGTTAATTTAGCGTTAACGAGCAAAAGCGAGAAATATCGAAATTGAAATGTGTGTACTGCGTCAACAAAATGAGCGTTATCGCGCTATGAAGCGCATTTTGAGACAAAGCAAGAGTGTGAGCTGAATCATTTCATTAACCAATATGTTAACACTTTAGCGATATTGAATTGATGTCACCAGGACAAAGATGAAAAGTGTTGCAAACCGCGATCTGCGCGGTATGCCGCTGGACAGCGGCGACGGGGCTTCATACAATCGGCACTATATGTTGTGCGCGTTTACATTAAAGCGTCGCCTTGCAATTCAGGAGAGGTATGACCATGTCATTAGAAGTGTTTGAGAAACTGGAAGCAAAAGTACAGCAGGCGATTGATACCATCACGCTGCTACAGATGGAAATTGAAGAGCTGAAAGAAAAGAACAACAGCCTGGTACAGGATGTTCAGTCTGCACAGCACCAGCGTGAAGAACTGGAGCGCGAGAACCACAGTCTGAAAGAACAGCAGAGCGGCTGGCAGGATCGTCTGCAGGCTCTCCTCGGCCGTATGGAAGAAGTCTAATTCCGAATTTCTTTTAAAAAGCACCCATCATGGGTGCTTTTTTATTTAGCGAGATTAGAATCGTTTCGTACAGTTACTCACAAGGAATGCGAGATGACGGCTAGAAGCGATATTATTGACGATTCAGACAGGTTTATTACTCGAGATATTACACATGGTCTTATTTATACTGATAATTTAGGTTGGATTGACCTGGGGCATGCAAATCCACGTGGTGCTGAAATGTTATGGTCACAAATGACATCTTATCACAGTGGTGATAATGAGTATTTTGAGGTCAGTTACTTTCAAAGCATGTCAAAAAATATTGCTGGATTGAGAACCACTACGGGAATTTACAGGAAGTTTCTGGTGCGAAGAGGGCTTGATGAGAAATTATTAAAAGGAGTAGCTTTATCCATTTTTTTGAGTACTTCTGTGCAATTTGAGTCTTTACAGAATTTTTGGCCGTACGTTTTTATAACAGACAGTAGTTATAGTGCAGAAGATTTGGTTTCAAATCTTTTTGGTTTTTGCCAGGCGGTAAATTACGCAGATTATACCCCTTTCCTTCATATATGTTCGAAAGAAATAGCTTATCGTATATGGGATTACTATGGTCCGGTAGGGCAATTTAAAAACAAAACTGTACTTCCTTTGTTGTTTCCAGACCCTACGGATAAAAATATTAAGTATCAACCTTATTCAGGAAAACTACCCGCGTTTATGTGTTTGATTGCCCCGATATCGGATCCTTCAATCATCCGTGAGATACACATATGAAAAAACATAGGGGTTTCATCATATTATTTATGATGGCTACATTTACGCTATTGTATTTACTTATAATCACCAGGCCATTTATTGATGAAAAGTATACTCAGACTAATATCATCAAATATTATTTGATGACGCCAAAACCACTTAAACAAGCACCGAAAATAACTGATAATTGGTACTTTACTAGTCTGGTAGATGAAGGAAGCGGTCTGCAAATAAGTACTCTCGTGTTCGAGGGTGTGAAGAAACAAGATGTTCAGAATTTAAAGGATAGACTTAATGCTTTTATTGATAATTATCCGGAACGACACGATATGATGAGCGTTTCTGAGGAAGAAGAGAAGGGCGAGATTAAACTACTCATCATTCATTATGAAAAGAATGATGACAAATAAAAAAGGCACCTTTCGGTGCCTTTTTTGATTACTCGATATCTAGGGGGTCTTCGGAAAGGATTATCCCGGTATTGTCGGCATACAGATGGTCGCCGGAAAAGAACGTCACGCCGCCAAAATTGACGCGTACATCGCTTTCCCCGATGCCTTCACCTGCCGCACCCACCGGAATGGCGGCAATCGCCTGAATACCAATGTCCAGCTCTTCCAGATCGTCTACCTGACGCACTGCGCCGTAGATGACCAGACCTTCCCATTCATTCTGTACAGCCAGACGCGCCAGTTCGGCGTCGACCAGCGCACGACGGACAGAACCACCGCCATCGACCAGCAGGATGCGTCCACGGCCATTTTGTTCGAGCAGATCATACAGCAACCCGTTGTCCTCGAAACATTTTACCGTAATGATTTGTCCGCCAAACGACGACCGTCCTCCAAAGTTAGAGAACAGCGGTTCCACGACGTTGACATCTTCCTGGTAGATGTCACAAAGCTCGGAAGTATCGTATTTCATAGGATCAACGTTCAGTTGCTGCGAGAATTTTTAGTATATCGCGCTATGTGTACTGTTGGCAAAATCATCAATTGTTAATTGATATTTGTCAGTTAAACTGGCCACTGACTTAAGAAAATGCCAACCACAAACAGTAGGTTAGTTAATAGCGCGGCTTTGACCGTTCGTTCCAGCATTGGGCGCATCGCAGTCGGTTCCATTTCGCGCATCACATACCGCGCCTGTTTGATCAGTAGCGGCGCCGCCAGAATAAACAACCATCCCCACAGGCTTTGCAAAGAGAGCAGGTTAAACAGCGCCAGGCAGACCAGAGTCCCCATCAGCAGGCAGGCGTGATAGCGACGGGCGTTGACCGCGCCTAAACGCACAACCAGCGTGTTTTTACCGTTTTCTTTGTCACTGTTGATGTCACGCAGGTTATTGATGTTGAGCACCGCTGTTGCCAGCAGACCACAGGCGGTTGCCGGTAGAATCAGTTCAGGAATCAGCGTGTGTGCCTGCAAATACCAGCTACCCATGACGCTCAGCCAGCCAAAGAACACCAGTACGGAAATATCGCCCAGACCGATGTAACCATACGGGCGGTTACCCACGGTGTAGGTAATGGCCGCGATAATCGACAGGCCGCCCAGCACCAGGAAACCGACAAAATCTGTCAGTGTGTTGCATGCCACGAAGACCAGCGCGAGACCGGACAGGCAAATGAGCGCGACGGTGACGATCAACGCCCGCTTCATCTCCTGCTGAGTGATAACCCCTTTTTGCATTCCACGCAGTGGGCCGATGCGGTCAGGTTTGTCGCTGCCTTTGACGGCGTCGCCATAGTCGTTCGCGAGGTTTGACAGGATCTGCAGCAGCCCTGCAGTAATCAATGCCAACACAGCGACCAGCGGGTCGAAGAATCCTTTCCACCATGCCAGGGCCGTACCGACGATGATCGCCGCGAAGGCGAGCGGTAGGGTCTTGGGTCGTAAACTTTCCAGCCAGGCTTGTGAGCGGCTAATTTGTTGTTGTTCAGTCATATTTAGCGCCAATAAAAATGGGGCTTTTCAGCCCCATCAACAATGATGAAAATGCATTGAACGCGATTATAGGATAAAACGGCTCAGATCTTCATCTGCGACCAGCGCATCCAGATGTTTGCTCACATAATCCGCATCAATTGTTATGCTTTGACCGTTCAGATCGCTGGCTTCATAAGAGATATCTTCCACCAGACGTTCCAGCACAGTGTGCAAACGACGGGCACCGATGTTCTCGGTGGTTTCGTTCACCTGCCATGCTGCCTGAGCGATACGTTTGATACCGTCTTCGGTGAACTCAATGTTCACATCTTCGGTCGCCATCAACGCTTTGTACTGGACGGTAATAGAAGCGTTAGGCTCGGTCAAGATACGCTCAAAGTCGCTGGTGGTCAGCGCCTGCAGCTCAACGCGAATCGGCAGACGCCCCTGTAACTCAGGGATCAGGTCAGACGGTTTTGCCACCTGGAATGCGCCGGAAGCGATAAACAGAATGTGGTCAGTTTTGACCATACCGTGTTTGGTGGAGACGGTGCAGCCTTCAACCAGCGGCAGCAGGTCGCGCTGTACGCCTTCGCGGGAGACATCCGGGCCGGAGGATTCGCCGCGCTTACAGATTTTGTCGATTTCGTCGATAAACACGATACCGTGCTGCTCGACCGCGTCGATTGCGTCCTGTTTCAGCTCTTCCGGATTGACCAGTTTCGCCGCTTCTTCTTCAATCAACAGCTTCATTGCATCTTTGATTTTCAGTTTGCGCGGTTTTTGTTTCTGGCCGCCCAGGTTCTGGAACATAGACTGCAACTGGCTGGTCATTTCTTCCATTCCCGGAGGCGCCATAATTTCAACGCCCATCGGTGCTGCGGCGAGATCGATCTCGATTTCTTTATCATCGAGCTGACCTTCACGCAGTTTTTTGCGGAATGCCTGGCGTGCAGCAGACGGCTCAGACGGTTGTTCAGCCTGGCCCCAGTTGTTTTTCGCCGGTGGGATCAGCACATCAAGAATACGCTCTTCCGCCATCTCTTCCGCGCGGAAGCGGTTTTTCTCGATAGACTGGACGCGAACCATTTTGATGGCTGAATCCGTCAGATCGCGGATGATAGAATCAACTTCTTTGCCGACATAGCCCACTTCGGTGAACTTGGTGGCTTCAACTTTGATGAATGGCGCGTTGGCCAGTTTCGCCAGGCGACGGGCGATTTCGGTTTTACCGACACCGGTCGGGCCGATCATCAGAATATTTTTCGGGGTCACTTCATGGCGCAGCTCTTCGTTGAGCTGCATGCGGCGCCAGCGATTACGTAAGGCGATAGCAACGGAGCGTTTCGCAGCGTCCTGGCCAATAATATGCTTGTTCAGTTCGCTGACGATTTCGCGTGGGGTCATTTCAGACATGGGAGATCCTTACGCTTTAGACGGTAATTCTTCGATGGTATGGAAATGGTTGGTATAGATGCAGATATCACCTGCAATATCCAACGCCTTTTCAGCGATTTCACGCGCGCCGAGCTCGGTGTTTTCCAGCAGAGCGCGTGCTGCCGCCTGAGCGTACGGGCCGCCTGAGCCGATGGCAATCAGATCGTTTTCGGGCTGCACGACGTCACCGTTACCGGTGATGATGAGAGAGGCATTTTCATCTGCTACTGCCAGCAGCGCTTCGAGTTTGCGCAACATGCGATCGGTACGCCAGTCTTTCGCCAGCTCCACGGCGGCTTTGACCAGGTGACCCTGATGCATTTCTAATTTGCGCTCAAACAATTCAAACAGTGTGAAGGCATCCGCAGTGCCGCCGGCAAAGCCCGCAATGACTTTGTCGTTGTACAGGCGGCGAACTTTTTTCACGTTGCCTTTCATTACGGTATTACCCAGTGTGGCCTGACCATCACCGGCGATGACTACATGGCCATTACGGCGTACGCTTACTATTGTTGTCACGAGCAGACCCCTTGGTTACAAATGCAGAATACTGGCCCCGCACAGTCTACGGGGCGTAATGCAAGTATAGATGGGGGGGATTTTGGGGGTTTCAACCCCCAGTAGCGAGTCGAATGCAGTTTGTGTGACCCGCCATCTTCAGGCGGTTGATGGTACCGTCGGCATTTTCTTTGCCTTTCACCGGGCCGATAACCACGCGATTCCAGCCGTTATTGGTGGTAATTCGGGAATCAAAACCTTCAAAGGCCAGCTGCGCACGTACGGTTTCTGCCTGCTCTGCGCCTTTAAACGAGCCGCACTGCACCATCCAGCGGCGCTCATCTTTCTTCTCTGTTGTTGGCTTCGGCGCTTCCGTTGCACGCGCAATTGGCGCGGCCTGTTGCGTTTTTGGCTGTGAAGCGGTGGTGTGCGCCGGTGTTTGCAACAGATCCTGATAAGGCTGCGCGGCCGCAGTCTGTTTAGGTTGCTGCGTCTGACGAGGCTGCTGTACAGGGGCGGTCTGCGCTGTGCGTGTTTGCTGCTGCGGCTGCTGATAAGGCTGCTCAGTCACACGAGGTTGCGTACGCGGCTGTTGAACCGGCTGGGTATTGGTCCACTGTTGTTGTTGCACTTGTTGCTGGGCCAGACGCTGGCGCTGCAACGTTTGCTGACGCTGCTCAGGCGTCTGCTCGTTCCACGGCACTTCGTTCAGCTGTGTCGGCTGCTGGCGCATATCCGCCTGCATCTGTGCCAGTAACTGGCGTTGTTCATTGGTGAGCTGGTCCGGGTTCATGACTTCGCCGCCCGCAGAGGGTTCAGTAGGCGCACGTACGCCAGGCTGGCGACTTTCCAGCTCTTTGATGTAGCGCCAGCGCTCTTCCGGTTTTGGCGGCAATCCATTACCGGTGACCTTCTGGCCCTGCAGTGTTTCGGACTCTTCTTTCTTGTGATGAGTAATGAAGTACAGACCACCGATAAAGGCCACAAGGACGGCGGCTGCAATTGCGACCATTGCTGGTGAGACCGCAGGTATGTTGCGTTGCTTTTTCCGTGAGGTGCTCTTTTTGCGCCGCGAAGGTGCCGGTTGGCCGCGACGTACATAATCTCGTTGTGCCACTATCGTTTCGCTGTATTTATTCGTTCGTCAGCCCGCCATGTTACTTAAGCGACGGGCCTTTGACCAGACAGGGGAGTCTTAAAGCGTTTACTTTAAGTTAAAGCGCGCGTTGAACCCCGAATAATAAGCTCGCAGTCCAGTAAACGTGAACCACTGCTGACATTCTGTCCTTGCAGTTGATCGAGCAATAACAGCATAGCTTCTCGTCCAATTTCAAAGCGTGGCTGTGCAACGGTAGTCAGGGGTGGATCACAAAATTCAGCCAGCGCGATGTTATCGAAACCAATAATGGACAGATCGTCGGGAATTCTCAAACCACGGCGTTTGGCCCAGGAAAGTGCCCCGAGCGCCATAACATCGCTATGGCAGAACACGGCCGTAGGCGGTTGCGGCAGTTCGAGCAGTTGTTGAAGCGCGTTCGCACCTGCTTCATAGGTGAAATCGCCGCGAGCGATATAATGCGGATCAACCGTAATACCGCTACGACGCAATGCCTGAACATAGCCTTGTAAACGGTAGTGGCAAAGCGGCATCTCTTCGGGGCCGGCGATACAGCCAATACGCTGATGCCCTTGTTCATGCAGATAATTCACGGCATCAAAGGCGGCAGTCAGGTTATCGATGTGAACGGTCGGCAACTCCAGTTCGGGTGCAAATTCGTTCGCCATCACCATGGGCGGCAGATTGCGCTGTTCTTCGATACTGGCGTCAAAGGGAAGACGTGAACCGAGCAGCAGCATACCGTCAATCTGCTTGGTGATGATCAGATTGATAAACGTTTTCTCTTGCTGATTCTGGTGGGCGCAATCGCCGATCAACACCAGATAGCCTTGCTTTGCCGCGGTCACTTCGATGCCACGGATAATTTCACTGAAAAATGGATCGCAGATATCCGGGACTATCACCAGGATTGTGCGTGATTCATTGCGTTTAACGTTTCGCCCCATCGATTGCGGTAAATAGCCCACCTCCATAGCTGCCTGTTCCACCCGGCTACGGGTCGACTGGGAGACTTTATCTGGGTTCATTAACGCGCGGGACACGGTTGCCGTTGAGACTTTCGCCTTTAGAGCAACATCTTTCATTGTAGCGGCAGCAACCTGATTCTTCGGTTTCACTCTCTCTCCTCGCCTGGGGCATGCAGGCGCAGACCTATCCCTGGAAAACTAATGTCAGGATCATTTTTATCAGATAGTTAATGGAAGCGGTTACAGAATTTTCATAAAAAGTGTGATGAGTCCTGAATATTTCGATCCACCTCGCATCATGAGGGGGTTATCCCTCAATCGGATCGACATCCAGCACCCATTTGACCTTGCGTGAATCGGGCAGTGTATTGATCAGCGCCATCGTGCCGCTGACGATATGTTGCAGCCGTATCCGGGACGGATGCTGGAGCAAAATTTGCCAGCGATAGCGACCGCCGCGTTTGGGTGCCAGGGCGGGAACCGGCCCCAAAATCCAGAGCTTGTCATCCGACAGCGGGCTGGCCTGAATGAGGTTGCGCAACTGCTGCAGGAATAGCGGTGCCTGCTGATTGTTATGATCTTCCGCCCGTACAATGACATGGCTGGTCCAGGGAGGAAGCTGGAGCGTTTGCCGTTCGGCCAGCGCTTGCTCTGCAAATGCGTCATAACCTTTGTGCAGCAGCGTTTGCAGCAGTGGGTGCTCCGGATGATGTGTTTGCAGCACGACTTCACCCTGTTTACCGGCGCGTCCGGCACGCCCGGAAACCTGGGTATAGAGCTGGGCAAAGCGCTCTGCAGAGCGGAAGTCCGCTGAGAACAGCGCGCCGTCAACGTCCAGTAGCGCCACCAGGGTGACGTCCGGGAAATGGTGACCTTTGGCCAGCATTTGCGTGCCGATCAAAATGCGTGCGCCGCCGCGATGTACTTCCGCCAGATGCTGCTCCAGCGCCCCTTTACGGCTGGTGGTATCGCGATCGATACGGGAAATCGGCACCCCCGGAAAGAAGGGGGCCAATGCGTGTTCAAGTTGCTCAGTGCCTAACCCGACCGGCACCATGTGCGTAGAGCCGCAGGAAGGACACTGGCGCGGCACCGGGCGCTGGCTGTCGCAGTGGTGACAGCGTAAATGGTGTTGTGCCTGATGCAACGTGTAATAGTGGTCGCAGCGCGGACATTCTGCCGTCCAGCCGCAGTCGTGACACAACAGCGCAGGGGCAAATCCCCGACGGTTAAGGAACAGAATAACCTGATTATCGGCCTGCAGATGCTGACGCATACGCGTGATTAACGCGGGAGCCAGTCCGGCTTGCACCTTCTGGCCTTTCAGGTCGAGCACATGCTGCATGGCAGGACGGGCATTGCCAGCACGACGCGTCAGGCGCAGCATGCGGTACTTTTTCTGCCGCACATTGCATAGCGTTTCCAGCGCCGGTGTGGCGGAGCCGAGAATGATGGGGATCTGCTCGCTGTGGGCGCGATAAACAGCAAGGTCGCGGGCATGATAGCGCCAGCCTTCTTGTTGCTTGTAGGAGCTGTCGTGTTCTTCATCAATGACGATGACGCCGAGATTTTTAAACGGCGTGAACAGCGATGAGCGGGTGCCGATAACAATCGCCGCTTCACCATTTTTGGCCTTCAGCCATGCCGAGAGACGTTCGCTGTCATTCAGGCCGGAGTGCAACACCTCGACAGGCGCATTAAAGCGCTCGCGAAAACGGGCAATCGTTTGTGGGGTCAGGCCGATCTCCGGCACCATCACCAGCGCTTGTTTTCCCTGAGCAAGCACGTTTTCCAGCACGCTAAGATACACTTCCGTTTTGCCAGAACCCGTGACACCAGCCAGCAGCCAGGCCGAGAAACTGTCTGACGTGCTGTGAATCGCGCCCACCGCTGTTGCTTGCTCTGTGTTCAGCCGCAGGCGTTCACCCGAGACGGCATAGTGCGTGCGCCAGTCGGTAAAGGCTGGCGTCTCGCTCGCCAGATCGCTCAACCCTTTTTTACGCAGCGCCTGCAGTGCCGCATCAGTAAAGTCGAGATCCGCCACCCGATCGCGCCAGATTTTACCCTGGCGTAGCGCGGCCAGCGCCTGCTGTTGTTTTGGCGAGCGTTTCAGGCTGTTGAGGTCGACAGCCTGTCCCTCTTCCGTGGCAAACCAGTACCACATCGGGGCGTTGCAGGCAGGTCTGCCCTGGCGCAACAAAATAGGCAGGGCATGAAATAGCACATCACCGACAGGATGATGGTAATAATCCGCAGCCCACAGCAGTAAACGCCAGACTGAGGTTGAAAAAACCGGTTCGACGTCCAGCACCTCGACCACCGCTTTTAGCTCATTCAGCGGTAATTCGCTTTGATCGCTGACGGAGACAACAATCCCAACGCGTTCTTGCTGTTTACCAAACGGCACGCGCACACGACACCCGGCTTTAGCGCTCATGCCCTGCGGCAAGAGATAGTCAAAAGTACGGGGAAGCGGAACGGGTAAGGCAACGTGCGCAACGGGCATGTCATCATCCTGACTTGAAATCTGGCGGGTTAGTATACACATTGTGGTAAGGGAGCGCGGATCAGTTTGCATACGCTGGCTAATTTCTGTATGATTCGCCGCCTTTGATGCAAATTGATTGCGTCAAAACTATACTATCAACATCGCGTGGTGTCTGGCGTTAGGGCTGGAAGAGCGACGCGGCCTTAACTGAGGTTTCCCATGAAAAAAGATATTCACCCGAAATACGAAATGATTACTGCAAACTGCTCTTGCGGTAACTCCATCCAGATCCGCTCCACCGTTGGTCACGATCTGAACCTGGACGTATGTGGCCAGTGCCACCCGTTCTACACTGGCAAGCAGCGTGATGTTGCAACCGGTGGCCGTGTTGACCGCTTCAACAAGCGTTTCAGCATCCCGGGCAGCAAATAAGTTTTGCTCCTCAGAAAAAAGCGCCTTACGGCGCTTTTTTTGTGTCTGCAGATTTAAAATTGAAAAAACCATTTCTTTGTTGAATGAATAATCTTTACCTATAAAATAAAACAGTGTTTCTATTTTATAGGTAAATTATTTCTATTAGTGACCTTCATCGTTTTTATCTTTTCGTTTTTGCCATTTATTTTTTTTGTTGGCAAAATTTAAAAGGTTTTATCTCTCCTGCTTAAATACAATCATTTAGAAATTTAAAATTATTCATAAATCCTTTTTGTCTGCTCCTTTTCGGAGAAGCATGTGGATTGATTTCTTAATTTTGTATAAAAAGGGATGGTCATGAAATTAAAGTCCGCGTTACTACTTATTCCATTATTCTCTGCGGCCGCACACGCAGGTTATGTTGATTATCGTCATGAATATTATGACGATGGACGTAACTATGATCGTGTTTATATGTCTCACCGTTTTGCTACTGGTTTTGGTGTGGCAGTAGAAGCCATTTCACGTTCCGATGATGCGCAATCTAATGATGCGTGGAATAATATGGAAAGCAACGGTAACGAGTATACTGCAAGCTATCAATTCACCTGGCATGATCTTATCTGGCAGCCAGGTATCGCAGTCGAAACGGGTGATAATATCGCGATATATAAGCCTTACCTTCGCGTGCAATATAATATCAATGACAACTGGTGGACGGCGTTCCGCTACCGTCAGGAATATGCGCGTAGAAACGCTGACGGTAAAGATGACCGCATGGTTTATCGTCCAGAAGCCTGGCTCGGTTATAACATCAATGACTGGATGTTTGAACTAAACGGCATTTATAAAATTGCTGATAGTGAAGATTTGTATAATAACAAAAAAGAAGATTATGAATATAACTTCCGTGTTGCTTATAAGATAGGTTCCTGGGTCCCGTTTGTTGAAATTGGTAACGTCTCCTCAGGTTATAACACGACAACGACGGACGATCGCCAGACACGTTATCGTGTTGGTCTTGGTTATAACTTCTAATTGTTAATCCCATTTATATATACAAAACATCATTCGAATTGCATTTCAACACGCATCAGCGTCTTGAACAACGTTTTCCCTGATCATGCAGGCGTGAGACTACAAGCCGAATAACGCAGCAAGGGCGTGAATTCCGATAATAAGCGATTAGGGCGAGCGAGTGCAACCAATGCACATGCAACCAGAAGTATGGCGAGTATAGAAAATAGAGTTAGTGGTAGCGCGTCTTATTATTACCCTGAGTATCAGGACGTACGCATACTTCGCGTGAATAACGTGTCTAAGGAGTTGACATAATGTCTAGTGATGAACATGTTATAGGAAGTACAAGCATTGCCATTAGGCCTTTCGGATTCAGAGATAAAATTGGTTATTTATGTGGTGACCTGGGGAACTGTTTTATTCTTGGGTTAGTGAATAGTTTTTTAATGATTTATTACACTAACGTGCTCGGTGTTTCCGGCGTCATTGTCGGGTCACTCTATTTTGTGACAAAACTCTTTGATGCGTTTGTTGATGTCGCCGTAGGGCGCTTATGCGATACATCTAAACTGACAGCTTACGGGCGTTTTAATCCCTGGGTTCGTCGCATGAGATACCCTTTCTGTATCATTTCGGTCGTTCTTTTTCTGCCGTTTGTTCATGAATTTTCTGAAACGGCGAAAATTATTTATATCTGCTGTTCTTATTTTATTTATGGTTCGTTGTTATCGACCGTTAACATTCCTTATGGTGCCATGTCAGCAGCGATTAGCTCGAATCCGGACGATCGTGTTTCGCTTTCGACCTACCGCAGCATTGGTTCGGCGATTGGTGGCGGGGCAACCGGCTTTTTTATTCCCATTCTGATGTATACAACCCTGGTTGACGGAAGTCAGGTTATTTCCGGGCAACATTTCTTCTGGATTGCGATTGGCTGCTCAATACTGGCTTTTATCTTTTTAACACTGACCTGTCACTTAACGACAGAACGCGTGCGCGTGGAAAAGAAAGAGAGCATGCCCGTTTCTGTTTTGCTGAAGGGATTATTACGTAATAAAGCACTGATCGTTTTAGTCATTGTGGATCTGCTTATTGTTATTAATCAGGGACTCTCCGGCACCAATATGACCTATCTGTTTAATGACTATTTCCACAATAAAGCCGCAATGTCTGTCGCACTCCTGTTTACCTTTGGTTCCCTGATTCTGCTGGCGCCGTCGGCGTCCTGGCTCACGAAGCGGTTTGGTAAAAAAGAAGCCAGCGTCGGCGCGCTGTTATTTTCGGTGGTGATGTATCTGATTATGTACTTCATCCACATTACGGATGCGAAAGCCTATCTGGTCTTCCTGTTCCTTGCGACGCTGGGGGCCGGGTTATTCAACCTGATGATTTGGGCGTTTATGACTGACGTGTGCGATTATCATCAGTATGTCACTGGCGAACGTGAGGATGGCACCGTTTATGGTGTGAACTTCTTTGCCCGCAAAGTGGGTCAGGCATGCGCAGGGGCCATTGGCGGTTTTATGCTGGCTATCATCGGTTATCAATCCTCGTCAACGGGCGGGGCTGTACAAACCAGCGCCGTGCAGGAAAACATTTACACGATGGCGAATCTCATACCGGCCTTATGCCTGTTTCTGGCAGCACTGATTTTGATTTATTTCTATCCACTGGGCCGAAAAGAAACGCTCAAAATGGAGGAAACTCTGAATAAATTCAATGGGATTAGCAAATAACCCGTGAGTATCCTATGAAAGTGATGGGGTTATGAGTCTGAAAGGCAGGGGGGAAACCTCTGCCTTTGTTGTTTCATCGGTAAACGTCCTTGTTACACCTTTAAAAAAAGCGGCAGGGTAACCCCACGCCGCTCTTTACTGCTTTAGTATTCCCACGTCTCCGGGTCGATCCCCAGTTCACGCATAATTTCTTTTGCCGCTTCCGGGATTTCATCACTACGTTCTTTACGCAGATCGTCGTCATTCGGCAAGGGTTGTCCGGTGAACGCGTGCAGGAACGCTTCACACAGCAGTTCGCTGTTGGTGGCGTGACGCAGGTTATTCACCTGACGACGCGTACGTTCATCGGTGAGGATTTTTAACACCTTCAGAGGAATGGAAACCGTAATTTTTTTGACTTGCTCACTCTTCTTACCGTGCTCAGCGTATGGGCTGATATATTCGCCGCTCCATTCAGCCATGAGATACTTAATCCTCTTCGTCATTAATATGAGGCCGGAAACTGAATCCAGGCCATAATTGCGCGTAGTTTACCGTAGTGGCGCGGCCCTTACACGAAGTTAGCCGTCGCGGATGTGCGCTAATGCGTATAATTTTAACGGCTATTTTCCGTTTGCTCAATCTATACGCAAAGAAGTTTAGATGTCCAGATGTATTGACGTCTATTATAACTATGTTTACTCTGAGGTCTGACTTTCACTGACTCAGCCCAGGAACTTCTCAACATGACGCGTAAACAGGCCACCATCGCAGTGCGTAGCGGGTTAAACGACGACGAGCAGTACGGTTGCGTTGTCCCGCCGATTCACCTTTCCAGCACCTATAACTTTACCGGTTTTAATGAACCTCGTGCACACGATTACTCCCGACGTGGCAATCCCACGCGCGATGTGGTCCAGCGCGCGCTGGCAGAGCTTGAAGGTGGCGCAGGCGCGGTGCTCACCAATACCGGTATGTCGGCGATTCACCTGGTGACGACGGTGTTCCTGAAGCCTGGCGATCTGCTGGTAGCGCCGCATGACTGTTACGGCGGCAGTTACCGTTTATTCGACAGCCTGGCAAAACGTGGCTGCTATCGTGTGCTGTTTGTGGATCAAGGTGATGAGCAGGCTCTGCTGGCCGCGCTGGCAGAAAAACCCAAACTGGTGTTAGTGGAAAGCCCAAGTAATCCATTGTTACGCGTGGTGGATATTGCGAAAATCTGCACGCTGGCGCGTGAGGCTGGGGCGGTAAGCGTCGTGGACAACACGTTTTTAAGCCCGGCGTTGCAAAATCCGCTGGCATTGGGTGCCGATCTGGTGTTGCATTCATGCACTAAATATCTGAATGGTCACTCGGATGTGGTGGCAGGCGTGGTGATTGCCAAAGATCCGGATACCGTGACTGAACTGGCGTGGTGGGCGAATAATATCGGCGTAACTGGCGGCGCGTTTGATAGCTACCTGTTGTTGCGTGGGTTGCGTACGTTGTCGCCGCGTATGGAAGTGGCTCAACGCAATGCGCAGGCCGTTGTTGATTATCTGCAAACTCAGCCGCTGGTGAAAAAACTGTATCATCCGTCTTTGCCGGAGAATCAGGGGCACGAGATTGCTGCGCGCCAGCAAAAAGGCTTTGGCGCCATGTTGAGTTTTGAACTGGATGGCGATGAGCAGACGTTGCGCCGCTTCCTGAGCGGGCTGTCTTTGTTTACGCTGGCGGAATCCTTAGGGGGCGTTGAGAGTCTGATCTCTCATGCCGCGACGATGACGCATGCGGGCATGGCGCCGGAAGCGCGTGCCGCCGCCGGGATCTCCGAGACGTTGCTGCGTATCTCCACGGGTATTGAAGATGGCGAAGATTTAATTGCCGACCTGGAAAATGGCTTCCGGGCTGCAAACAAGGGGTAAACATGAGTGTGATTGCGCAGGCAGGGACGACGGGTCGTCAACTGCATAAATTTGGTGGCAGTAGTCTGGCAGACGTGAAATGTTATCTGCGTGTCGCAGGCATCATGGCAGAGTACTCACAGCCTGACGATATGATGGTCGTTTCCGCCGCAGGCAGTACCACCAACCAGTTGATTAGCTGGCTGAAATTAAGCCAGACCGACAGACTCTCTGCGCATCAGGTTCAGCAGACGTTGCGTCGCTATCAGAGCGATCTTATCAGTGGATTATTACCGGCAGAGGTCGCAGACGACCTGCTCAGCGCCTTCGTCAATGACCTGGAACGGCTGGCGGGTTTGCTCGACAGCGGCGTGACCGATGCTGTTTATGCGGAAGTGGTCGGGCACGGTGAAGTATGGTCGGCGCGTCTGATGTCGGCGGTGCTTAACCAACAGGGACTGGCGTCTGCATGGCTGGACGCGCGTGAGTTCTTACGTGCCGAGCGCGCCGCACAGCCGCAGGTAGACGAGGGGCTCTCTTACCCATTATTGCAGCAACTGCTGGCGCAGCATCCGGGAAAACGCCTGGTGGTGACCGGATTTATCAGCCGCTGTAATGCGGGCGAAACGGTACTGCTGGGCCGTAACGGTTCTGACTATTCCGCTACGCAAATTGGCGCACTGGCCGGAGCCTCCCGCGTCACTATCTGGAGCGATGTGGCCGGGGTGTACAGCGCCGATCCGCGTAAAGTGAAAGATGCCTGCCTGCTGCCGCTGCTGCGTCTGGATGAAGCCAGCGAGCTGGCGCGTCTGGCGGCGCCGGTTCTGCATGCCCGTACGTTGCAGCCGGTCTCCGGAAGCGATATCGATCTGCAATTGCGCTGTAGCTACACGCCGGATCAGGGTTCCACCCGTATCGAACGCGTGCTGGCTTCTGGTACAGGCGCGCGGATTGTGACCAGCCATGATGATGTCTGCCTGATTGAGTTTCAGGTACCTGCAAGCCAGGATTTTAAGCTGGCATACAAAGATATCGATCAGATTCTGAAACGGGCGCAGGTGCGTCCGCTGGCCGTTGGCGTCCATAATGACCGCCAGTTGCTGCAGTTTTGCTACACCTCCGAAGTGGCCGACAGCGCGCTGAAAATTCTCGATGAAGCAGGTTTACCGGGCGAGCTGCGTTTGCGTCAGGGGCTGGCGCTGGTGGCTATGGTCGGCGCTGGCGTCACCCGTAACCCGCTGCACTGCCACCGTTTCTGGCAGCAGCTGAAAGGTCAACCGGTTGAGTTTACCTGGCAGTCGGAAGAGGGCATTAGCCTGGTGGCGGTCCTTCGCACCGGGCCGACCGAAAGCCTGATTCAGGGCTTGCACCAGTCGATTTTCCGGGCGGAAAAACGGATCGGTCTGATGCTGTTTGGCAAAGGCAACATCGGCTCACGCTGGCTGGAGCTGTTTGCTCGCGAGCAAAGCACGCTCTCGGCGCGTACCGGTTTTGAATTTGTGCTGGCAGGCGTGGTGGACAGCCGCCGTAGCCTGCTGAACTATGAAGGGCTGGATGCCAGCCGCGCGCTGGCGTTCTTTAACGACGAAGCCATTGAGCAGGATGAAGAGTCGCTGTTCCTGTGGATGCGTGCGCACCCGTATGACGATCTGGTGGTGCTGGATGTGACTGCCAGTGAGCAACTAGCCGATCAGTATCTTGATTTTGCCAGCCACGGTTTCCACGTCATCAGCGCCAATAAACTGGCTGGGGCGAGTACCAGCGATAAGTATCGCCAGATCCATGACGCGTTTGAAAAAACCGGGCGTCACTGGTTGTACAACGCCACCGTGGGTGCGGGTTTGCCGATCAACCACACGGTGCGCGACCTGATCGACAGTGGCGATACCATTCTGTCGATCAGCGGGATCTTCTCCGGCACGCTATCGTGGCTGTTCCTGCAGTTTGACGGCACGGTTCCCTTTACCGATTTGGTGGATCAGGCGTGGCAGCAGGGGCTGACAGAGCCGGATCCGCGCGTTGACCTTTCCGGTAAGGATGTGATGCGCAAACTGGTGATTCTGGCGCGTGAAGCGGGTTACGACATCGAGCCGGATCAGGTGCGTGTAGAGTCGCTGGTGCCTGCGCATTGCGAAGAGGGGTCAATTGACCATTTCTTTGAGAATGGCGATGAACTGAATGAGCAGATGGTGCAGCGTCTGGAAGCCGCCCACGAAATGGGGCTGGTGCTGCGCTATGTGGCGCGTTTCGATGCCAACGGCAAAGCGCGCGTCGGCGTGGAAGCGGTGCGTGCGGAACACCCGCTGGCAGCGTTGTTGCCGTGCGATAATGTCTTCGCCATCGAAAGCCGCTGGTATCGCGATAACCCGCTGGTCATTCGTGGGCCGGGTGCCGGTCGTGATGTGACTGCCGGGGCCATTCAGTCAGACATCAACCGTCTGGCGCAACTGCTGTAGTCCTGTGTCGCCCTCCGGCCTACGTTAAGTACCACTCGTAGGCCGGATAAGCGCAGCGCCATCCGGCGTATTTATTGCTTCGCAAACACCTCTTTTGCGGCGAACAGACCGTTCAACGCGGCCGGAAAACCGGCGTAAACCGCCATCTGCATTATCACTTCAATGATCTCCTCTTGCGTTAACCCGACGTGCAGTGCAGCGGCGAGATGCACCTTCAACTGTGGCGTGGCGTTACCCAGCGCGGTCAATGCGGCGACGGTTGCAATTTCCCGACTGCGTAAATCCAGCCCCGGACGGGAATAGATATCGCCGAAAGGAAATTCGATCAGGTAGCGGGCGAAGTCCGGCGCGATATCTTGCAAACTTTTGACGACGGCATCGCCACCCTTGCCATCCACCTGTTGCAGCATGTCCTGACCCGTTATAAAGCGTTCTGAATGCATCACATCTTCCTCGTTTGTTCAGTAGGTGACGTGAGGATAGGGCGCGCAGAATGATTTGGATAATACCGTTTCCGTGATACCTTTTCGGTATGACAACGCCGCCGCTGTACTCTCTGGATATTCGCCAACTGCGCTACTTTGCTGTGGTGGCGGAAGAGAACAATATGAGCCGCGCCGCACAGCGACTGTTTATGTCGCAGCCGCCGCTCAGCCGCCATATACGCCAGCTCGAAGACCGCCTGGGGGTGACGTTGTTTGTCCGTCATACCAAAGGTCTTACGCTGACGGAGGAGGGAAAGCGGGTGCTGGAGATCATTCGTCCGCTGCTGGCGCAGCAAGAAAAAACGTACGCTGCTCTGCATCAGCTCACACAATCTGGCGTACCGTCGCTGCGGCTGGGATTAACAACGGCATTTGAGCAAGGGGTTTTCGCGTCTCTGGAAACGCCGCTTAATACGCGTGTTGAGACACTGAATATTGTGCGTCATGGTTCACCTGAACTGGTGCGTCAGGTACGGCGCGGGAAGCTGGATGCCGCGCTGGTGGCGCTGCCGCTTGAGGCAGCAGGTCTGGACGTCACACCGCTCAACTGGCATGAGCCGCTGATTGCTGCCATCCCTGCAGCCTGGCCAGAAGCGGGCAGGGAACCCCTCTCTTTAGCGGCGCTTAATCACCGACCACTTTTCTGGTTTAAACGTGAACGTAACCCCGCATTCTTCGACTATACCCGGGATGTTTTTCATCGCGTCGATTACGTTCCTTCCTGCCTTGAAGAGCCACTGGAGCATGACGTACTGCTCGCGCGCATTGCTCATGGCGACGGTCTGAGTCTGCTCCCGGCCTCGTTTGCGGCTATTCAGCGTCAGGGAGTCGTTTTCTGCGCGTTGAACGACAACGAATTGCGTATCACGGCCGGGTTGGTAATGTTGCCTGAAAACGCTGCACGACTGGAGTGGCTTAAAACAGAGATGTTGCAATCCCTTGTCTGTTCGGACTAACTTGAATTATTTTCATCTTCACTGAGGATTCCTCACCGTTAATGGTGATTTTTCAGTTGACGCCACGCCGCTTTTCCGTCATTTTTACATCTAGACGTCTAAATGGATAGATGTTCACAACACAACATATAATGACAAAAGATTGATGAGGTAAGGTATGAGCTTTTTTCACGCCAACCAGCGGGAAGCCCTGAATCAGAGCCTGGCAGAAGTCCAGGGTCAGATTAACGTTTCGTTCGAATTCTTCCCGCCGCGCACCAGTGAAATGGAGCAGACCTTGTGGAACTCCATCGATCGCCTGAGTAGCCTGAAGCCAAAATTTGTCTCTGTGACTTACGGTGCCAACTCGGGTGAGCGCGACCGTACACACAGCATTATTAAAGGGATTAAGGATCGTACCGGTCTGGAAGCGGCGCCGCACCTGACCTGTATCGATGCGACACGCGATGAACTGCGCACGATTGCGCAGGATTACTGGAATAACGGTATTCGCCATATCGTTGCGCTGCGTGGCGATCTGCCGCCGGGCAGCGGTAAGCCGGAGATGTATGCGGCTGATTTGGTGGGATTGCTAAAAGAGGTCGCGGACTTTGATATCTCCGTTGCCGCCTACCCGGAAGTGCATCCTGAAGCAAAAAGCGCCCAGGCCGATCTGCTTAATCTGAAGCGTAAAGTGGATGCCGGCGCCAGCCGTGCTATCACTCAGTTTTTCTTTGATGTGGAAAGTTATCTGCGTTTTCGCGATCGCAGTGTCTCCGCGGGCATCGATGTTGAAATCATTCCGGGCATCCTGCCGGTTTCCAACTTTAAGCAAGCGAAGAAATTTGCTGACATGACCAACGTGCGTATTCCGGCCTGGATGTCACAAATGTTTGAAGGCCTGGACGATGACGCGGAAACCCGCAAACTGGTCGGCGCTAATATCGCGATGGACATGGTGAAGATTCTAAGTCGCGAAGGGGTAAAAGATTTTCACTTCTACACGCTGAACCGTGCAGAGATGAGTTATGCCATTTGCCACACGCTGGGTGTAAGGCCTGGTTTATAAAATGCCTCGCCCTCTTCGGAGGGCTTTTTTTTGATCACATTGATCTACATCCCTGTAACTAAAAATATAAAAGGTATCAGCTATCGAATCTGTGGATTATTTCAACTATATCTTATCTCTGGTGGTGTATATCGTAGTTAGAACACTGTAAAGGGAGCATATAGATGAGCATGTCCGACGATAGCCAGAATAACGTGTCCGCCGGGAAGTGTCCTTTCCATCAAGCAAACCCGGACCAGAGCGCAGGCGCTGGTATGAATAACCGCGATTGGTGGCCAAAGCAACTTCGCGTTGACCTCCTTAATCAACACTCCAACCGTTCGAACCCGCTGGGTGAAGACTTCGACTACCGTAAAGAATTTAGCAAACTCGACTACTCCGCCCTGAAAGGGGATCTCAAAGCGCTCCTGTCCGACTCTCAACCGTGGTGGCCTGCGGATTGGGGCACTTATGCCGGTCTCTTTATCCGTATGGCATGGCACGGTGCCGGGACTTACCGTTCTGTGGATGGTCGCGGCGGTGCCGGGCGCGGACAGCAGCGTTTTGCGCCTTTAAACTCCTGGCCGGATAACGTCAGCCTGGACAAAGCACGCCGCCTGCTGTGGCCTATCAAACAGAAATATGGCCAGAAAATCTCATGGGCCGACCTGTTTATTTTGGCGGGTAACGTCGCGCTGGAAAACTCAGGCTTCCGTACCTTTGGCTTTGGTGCCGGTCGTGAAGATGTGTGGGAACCGGATCTCGACGTCAACTGGGGTGATGAGAAAGCCTGGCTGACCCATCGCGACCCGGAAGCGTTGGCAAAACGTCCGTTAGCCGCCACCGAAATGGGGCTGATCTACGTTAACCCGGAAGGGCCTAACGCCAGCGGGGAACCTCTCTCTGCGGCATCCGCTATTCGCGCCACCTTCGGCAACATGGGGATGGACGACGAAGAAACCGTGGCGCTCATTGCGGGCGGACATACGCTGGGTAAAACTCACGGCGCAGCCTCAGCATCGCATGTGGGCGCGGACCCGGAAGCAGCACCTATTGAGCAACAAGGTTTAGGCTGGAAGAGCAGCCATGGCACGGGTGTCGGGGCGGATTCCATTACCTCCGGTCTGGAAGTGGTCTGGTCACAGACGCCAACCCAGTGGAGCAATTATTTCTTTGAAAACCTGTTCAAATACGAATGGGTGCAGACGCGCAGCCCGGCGGGCGCGATCCAGTTTGAAGCGGTCGACGCGCCTGAAATTATTCCGGATCCGTTTGATCCGTCGAAGAAACGCAAACCTACCATGCTGGTGACGGACCTGACGCTGCGTTTCGATCCGGAATTCGAGAAAATTTCCCGTCGTTTCCTGAACGATCCTCAGGCGTTTAACGAAGCTTTCGCACGTGCCTGGTACAAACTGACCCACAGAGATATGGGGCCAAAAGCGCGTTACATTGGACCGGAAGTGCCGAAAGAGGATTTGATCTGGCAAGATCCGCTGCCACAGCCGGTATTCAATCCGACTCAGGAAGACATTATTAACCTGAAGTCTGCGATTGCAGGTTCCGGGCTTTCCGTCAGCGAGCTGGTGTCGGTGGCATGGGCATCGGCATCGACCTTCCGTGGTGGTGATAAACGCGGTGGCGCCAACGGTGCGCGGCTGGCATTGGATCCACAGAGATACTGGGATGTTAACGCGACTGCCGCCCGCGTCCTGCCCGTACTGGAAGGCATTCAGAAATCTTCCGGTAAAGCCTCACTGGCCGATATTATCGTTCTGGCTGGCGTGGTGGGTGTAGAGCAGGCGGCAAGCGCGGCGGGCGTGAGCATTAGCGTGCCGTTTACACCGGGCCGTGTCGATGCGCGCCAGGATCAAACCGACGTTGAAATGTTTGAACTGCTTAAGCCTGTTGCAGATGGTTTCCGCAACTATCGCGGCGAGCCAGGCGAGGCGACAACGGAATCTCTGCTGATTGATAAAGCGCAGCAGCTGACGCTCACTGCGCCGGAGCTGACGGTGCTGGTGGGGGGGATGCGTGTTCTGGGTGCCAACTTTGATGGTAGCCAGCATGGCGTTTTCACCGAGCGTCCAGGCGTACTCAGCAATGATTTCTTTGTTAATTTGCTGGATATGCGCAACGAATGGAAAGCGACCGATGAGTCTGCGGAGCTGTTTGAAGGCCGCGATCGTCAAAACGGTGAAGTGAAATACACGGCGACTCGCGCTGACCTGGTGTTTGGTTCAAATGCCGTGCTGCGTGCGTTGGCGGAGGTTTACGCGTGCAGTGATGCCCACGAGAAGTTTGTGAAAGACTTTGTCGCGGCATGGGTGAAAGTGATGAACCTGGACCGTTTCGATCTGCTGTAATCACTGGTAGTGAAGTAACCGGATAACACTTCAGCGGCGGCGTGATTGTCGTCGCTGAAGTGTATTTGTCAGCGTATAGTATTTGCCGGGAACACCAATTTACTGGATTTATCATGTCAGCCTCAGGAAAGAGTCACTCACTGGCAATCAGTGGTCTTATTACCCTCACCCTTATCTGGAGCTATAGCTGGATCTTTATGAAGCAAGTCACGAGCTATATTGGCGCGTTCGACTTCACTTCACTGCGCTGTATCTTCGGAGCCTTAATCTTATTTATCGTACTGCTCTTACGCGGCCGTGGGCTGCGCCCGACGCCATTCAAATACACGCTGGCGATTGCGCTATTACAGACCTGCGGCATGATAGGACTGGCGCAATGGGCGCTGATGAGCGGCGGTGCGGGGAAGGTGGCTATTCTGACGTATACCATGCCGTTTTGGGTGGTGATTCTGGCGGCGCTGTTTCTGGGCGAACGATTACGGCGTTTGCAATACGCGGCGATTATGATTGCGGCAATTGGTTTACTGCTGGTGATGCAGCCGTGGCAACTGGATTATTCTTCGCTGAAGAGCGCGTTGCTGGCGATCCTTTCCGGGATAAGCTGGGGAGCGAGCGCTATTGTCGCCAAGCGGATGTATGCCCGCCATCCTCGTATCGATTTACTCGCGTTGACCGCATGGCAGATGCTGTATGCGGCGCTGATCATGAGCTTGGTGGCCTGGTGGGTTCCGCAGCCTGAAGTTGACTGGCAGTCCATCGTATTCTGGGCGCTGGGCTATAGCGCGATTCTGGCGACGGCGCTGGCCTGGAGTTTGTGGCTGTTTGTTCTGAGGAATCTGCCTGCCAGTATTGCCAGCTTAAGTACCCTGGCGGTTCCGGTTTGCGGCGTTCTGTTTTCCTGGTGGCTGCTCGGTGAGAATCCCGGCGTCGTGGAAGGCGGCGGCATTGTGCTGATCGTTCTGGCGCTGGCTATCGTCAGCTATAAAAAGCGTGAGGCGCAGGTACAAAAGGTTACGTCATCGTCGTGACGGCCATCTCTTCCTGGTAATTTGCAGTAAAAAGAACCTAAAAAAATGCCCGGACAATGCCTGACACCGTTCACTTAAGCCAATGAATGAGGGGAAACACCGGGATTTGGTTCCCGGAGGGACGCCAAACCCGGTGGTCGCCCCGGATATCTCGGTCTTAAACTAACGGTGTCAGGACAATGCCGGGAACCTCAGTCGGATTTTATTCCCATTCTTGCAGGAAACGCTGACCATACTGGTCGGCAACCAGCAGGGCGGCATAGACTTCATCCGGTGTCGCGCCGCCAGGCATGTTGTGAATCGTTTCGCCTTCTGCGCAAGAGGCTTCTGCAACCGTGCGCATTTTTGCCGGAATATCCTGTTTAATATCCAGTTGCGCCAGGGTGATAGGCAAACCGACGGAATGGCACAGCGCGGCAACGGTTTCGATCTCTTCGACCGGCGCATTTTCCAGAACCAGTTGTGTCAGCGTCCCGAAAGCGACTTTTTCACCGTGATAGTAGTGATGCGCGTCCGGAATCGCCGTCAGGCCGTTGTGTATGGCATGTGCTGCCGCCAGACCGCCGCTTTCAAAGCCCACGCCGCTCAGGTAGGTGTTGGCTTCAATGACGCGTTCCAGAGCCGGTGTCACCACATGCTGCTCAGCGGCCAGCATGGCTTTTTCACCTTCTTCGATCAGTGTGTTGTAGCACAGTTCGGCCAGCGCTAGCGCCGCCTGCGTGCATTTACCGCCTGCCATGGTGGTTGCGCCGCTACGTGAACAGGCACGGGCTTCAAACCAGGTCGCCAGCGCATCACCGATACCTGCAGCTAACAGTCGCGCAGGCGCGCCGGCAACGATTTTGGTATCAACAATGACCATATGCGGGTTTTGCGGCAACAACAGGTAACGGTCGAACTCACCCGCGTCAGTGTAGATAACGGAGAGCGCGCTGCACGGTGCGTCGGTTGAGGCAATGGTTGGCGCAATGGCTACCGGAATTCCCATAAAGTGGGCCAGCGCTTTTGCGGTGTCCAGCGTTTTACCGCCGCCGATACCCAGCACCGCGCCGCACTGCGCTTTTTCCGCCACGCCACGCAGGCGATCAATTTCATTTTGCGAACATTCGCCGCCAAATGACGCAATTTCCAGTACCAGTCCGGCATCTTTAAAGCTTTTTTCCAGGGCTGCCTGGGCAAAACCTAAGACAAATTTGTCGCCGACAACCAGCCAGCGTTCCGCCATCGGTTTGAGGTAGTCGCCAAGACGGGTGATGACATCAGCACCCTGGATGTATTTACCAGGTGATTGAATAATGCGATCCATACTCTATTTCCCTCACAGGTTGATATGACCAAATGCGTTTTTCCAGTCCTGCTCAAACTTCTCTATAGCCGACTCTACCGCAGGGGTATTCAGCATTTGTTGCGCTACATCTAATGGCAGGGTGATTGCTTCGCATCCTACCAGCATGCAATCCAGCGCCTGGCGCGGGGTTTTGAAGCTGGCGGCGAGCACCATGCTTTCTGGCGCGTGAAGTTCCAGCAAGGTTTGCAGTTCCTGTACCGTACGAATACCATCGCCACCTTGAGCATCAATGCGGTTCACATAGGGTGCGATATATTTCGCGCCAGCCAGCGCGGCAAGTAGCCCTTGCGCTGCGCTGTACACGGCGGTACCCAGCGTCGTGATGCCTTCTTTTTTCAGCTGTTTTATAGCGGCTAACCCTTCGGACGTGACCGGGATTTTCACCACGATCCCTGGAACCGCATCGCTCAGGCGTTTGGCCTCTTCCACCATGCCTTGCGCGTCGCGGCTCATTGTCTGGGCAAACAGCGTTCCTTCTTCACCAATGGCTTTTTGCAGCCGGGGCAGCACATCCCAGATAGACTCTTTGCTGGCTGCCACGATGCTGGGGTTCGTCGTCACCCCAGCGATCGGAAAGAGACGCGCCAGACGTTTAACTTCCGCCACGTTGGCGGTATCCAGATACAGTTCCATCATTTGTCCTTTTACAGTTCCAGTTCGTGTTGCTGCGGGCTGGCAATCGTCTCGGCAGAGGCTGCGTTAACCAGCGGGTGGCGGAATGATTGGGTATTGCCTCTCCCCATAACCGTTTTCTGGTTACAGGATAAAAGAGTTGTATCAGGCTACGCTATGTGACAAATCTGCCAAAAACTGGACAAATGTAATGTAAGTATCAAAATGCGATATGCTTCACAAGTCGCCATATTGCAGATGTCATTCTTGTTTTGATATTACAAAAATCCAGTAAATAACATTTTTATCCACTGTCTTCGTCACGTTGGATTACCTGTTGTTTGCTACAACAACATGATGGGCATGGGGGGAGTTGGTGCAGATCCTGAGAAAGACTCGTTAATCGTTTAGTGGAAGTGGATATCAGCCAGGCATTAGCCGCAGCATACCCACATCATTCTGGATTAACGTCCTTCTCGGTGAGTTGGCTGTGGTATTGCCGACGATACTCTGACGGTGAACGCTCCGTATTTTTACGAAACAGACGACAGAAATAGTTGCTGTCGACAAACCCGCAGGTGTGGGCCACTTCTTTGACTTTAAGATCGTAACCTTTGAGCAGTGTCTTCGCATGCTCCAGCCGTGTGTGGTTCAGGTATTCGTTAAAGCCAATAGCGCCGGTTTTTTGAAACAGGTGCGAGAGGTAGTTTGGCGAGATGTAGAAGGCCTGGGCGACTGATTCCCGGGTGAGCGGTGTGGCGTAGTGTTCATCAATATAATCGCGAATAGCTTCGAACAGCGCGTGGCTTCGTGATGCGGTTTGGATCTGACTGCCGAGCAGGTCGCGGCAATGGCTCAGCAGACTGGCCACGATCAGTCTGGCGGTCTGCTGTTCCTGCGGCTGCATTTGCATTTCATTCAGCGTTTGCAGCAAGAAAGAGCCAATGCGGGGGCCACGGCGCGCCACATTCTGTGTGGCCAGATTTTGGTAGTGTTTTCCGTCCCAGTGAACCACGCTAAAACCTAACTGCTGCTTGCCAAACAGAATACTGAGCGTGGTGACGGGCGCTCTCCATTGCGGAAAGTTCCAGCCGCCAGCCGGGACGTACAAAACGTCTCCTGGCGTCAGTGCAGCAGGAGTTCCAGAGATCCCTGCATCGGCGAACTCACCGTCCAGCACAATCTCCAGGCGCGGAAAATCAACCCGATAAGCAAGCTCAGGGATCGGACCGTTGGCCGTAGCGAAATAAATCTGACGTAGCGCCGTGGGACCATTAATGAGACGAGAAAGAAGGTGGCTGACGTCGTGATACATGATGTTCCCTTACCTGGCGCTGACAGGGCAACATTAACTGGCATCATAAAAAAAGGCCACTCTAAAAAGAGTGACCTTCAATCGAACGATGACGTCTGTTACTGATTTGCGACCTGATCCCCATACGGGAGGGTGTCGTAATCTATCAGCGCGTTTTTCTTGTAGGGATTACCAATCCAGCGCGTCACTTCTTTAAATTGCGGGCTGGTGATGGAACGCGTTGGGTCATAACCATCGTAGGTTAATCCTGCTAAGTCAGACCAGGTGTGAATAAACTCGGAGCTGCTGTACTTACGGTCGACATCCTGTGAGAGATCACGCGGATGCGCAGCCTGCCATTTTTCCGACGTCCACAACAGGAAGGGGACGGTATACATATGGCGCGTTGGATTTTCTTCGTTACGCCCCTGTGTTTTATGCGGCGGCGTGTCGTACACCTCTTCGCCGTGATCAGAGAAGTAGAGCAGGAAGCCGTTCGGATCGGTTGCTTTGTAGTCATTAATCAGACTGGCAATCACGTGATCGTTGTACAGATTGGCATTGTCGTAATCGTTATACGACTCCAGCTCATCGTCGCTCAGCCCGGCAGGGACGTGGTCGGTCTTACCATCAAACGTGCCCTGGTTTTCCGGGTAACGAAATTTGTACCTAATGTGCGTACCCAGCAGGTGAACGATAATGAATTTCTTCGGTGCCGGGTCGGCTAACACTTCTTTAAACGGTGTCAGCACGTTGGTGTCATATTCGCGTGCACTTTGAGTGCGTTGCTGGTTCATATAGAACTGCTTGTCGGTCTGTTTTGAGAACACGGTCAGCATGGTGTTACGGGCGGTCATTGTCTGTTGGTTGGTGATCCAGAAGGTCTTATAACCTGCCTGTTTCATCATGTTCATCAGTGACGGCTTCGACAGATACAGATCGGGCTCCTGTTCATTGGCGAAAGTCAGTGCCTGTTGCAGGATCTCAATCGTGTATGGCCGTGAGGTCACTACGTTAGTGAAGACGCTCAACTTAGGGTCTGAGTTGCGCAGGGCGTCCAGTTCCGGCGTGGTTTTACGCGGGTAGCCGTACAAACTCATGCGACCACGTTGGGTGGACTCGCCAATCACCAGGACAAGTGTGCGCGGAGCATCACCGGAATTGTCTTTAAAGTTCTCCAGCGGCGGCAGCGCGTGGTTCTGGCTCAACAGATTGTTTAGCGCGGTCAGCTGGCGCTGATACTCAGAATAGCCAATAACAAATTGCCACGGGGCCGCAGGTTCCATGCGCGAGTACAGGACATTTAGCGTCTTTTCATACGGTGCGCCGTTAACTGCTGACTTGACCACGAACGGGTTCAGAAAAAGGCCGTACAGCAGAGCAAAGGAGACGAACCAACGCCAGCGTCCCGGAATATAAATGGGGCGAAGACGTGTCCACAGCAGCACCGCTACAGCGGTATAGGCTATCGCAATGACAATGATTTTCAGACTGAAATACTGACCCAGAAACTCGCTGGCTTCGTTGGCATTGGTTTCAAACATCACGAACAGGACGCTTTGTGAAAACTCCTGACCGTAAATGACGTAATAACAGAGCGTTGCCAGTGATGCTGCCCACAGTACGATACCTACCACGGCGGCAATAACACGCGTCCGGCTGGGAAACAGCAAAATCGGGATCAGCCAGAGCGAACTGTACAGCAACGAGTCACGTAGCCCGTTTGTGCCGCTGAACCCGGTAATGCAGATAATCGCTTGCAGTAACGTTGAGAAAAAACAGAAATAGAGAAGTGCCCAGCCCAGAGCTTTCCAGCTGAATGCTGGCTTAGGCTGGAAATTTAAGGATTGCATAGAGTAAGCCTGTCTTTAATAGTGGCGCCAAACGTAGCACCCAAACCTTAAGAAAATCTGAACCATCAAGATGAATAATAAATATCCACTCAGTGAATGAAATGCAGACAGAATAGAATGAATCTATGGAGACTATAACATCAGTTTGAAATGCCCGCCCTGGACTATGTCACAGGGCGGTTTACTGGGGGGAATTAACCGGTATTACGCATGCCGGCAGCCACGCCAGCGATGGTGACCATCAGCGCTTGTTCAACGCGTGGATCAGGTTCTTTGCCTTGTTCTTCCGCCAGGCGCGAACGGTGTAACAACTCTGCCTGCAGGACGTTCAGCGGGTCAGTGTAGACGTTTCTTAACTGGATAGACTCGGCAATCCACGGCAGATCAGCCATTAAATGGGCGTCGTTGGCGATCGCCAGCACCACCTTGATGTCTTCCTCCTGCAGATGGCGCAACTCTGCACCCAGCGGCCACAGCTCTTTTTTGACCAGACGCTGGTCGTAGTATTCTGCCAGCCACAGGTCCGCTTTTGAGAACACCATTTCCAGCATCGCAAGACGTGTGGAGAAGAACGGCCAGTCACGACACATGGTTTCCAGTTCGCTCTGCTTGCCATCTTCGACCACTTTTTGCAGTGCGGTACCAGCACCTAACCAGGCCGGGAGCATCAGGCGGTTTTGCGTCCAGGCAAAGATCCACGGGATGGCGCGCAGTGATTCAACGCCCCCGGTGGGTCGACGTTTTGCCGGACGCGAGCCAAGCGGCAACTTAGCCAGTTCCTGTTCTGGCGTTGCCGAGCGGAAATACGGCACAAAGTCTTTGTTTTCACGTACGTAGCCGCGATACATATCGCAAGAGATGACAGACAGCTCATCCATAATATGACGCCAGTCTTCTTTCGGCTCTGGCGGCGGCAACAGGTTAGCCTCCAGAATCGCGCTGGTGTACAACGACAGGCTGCTAATGGTCACTTCCGGCAGACCGTATTTGAAGCGGATCATCTCGCCTTGTTCGGTGACGCGCAGTCCGCCTTTCAGACTGCCTGGCGGTTGGGAGAGGAGTGCGGCATGAGCCGGGGCACCGCCGCGACCAATGGAGCCACCGCGCCCGTGGAACAGTGTCAGTTCAATGCCTGCTTTTTCACAGGTTTTGATCAGAGCGTCCTGCGCCTGATACTGCGCCCAGGATGCGGCCATCACACCGGCATCTTTCGCGGAGTCAGAGTAGCCGATCATGACCATCTGCTTGCCCTGGATAAGCCCGCGATACCAGTCGATATTCAACAGCTGCGTCATCACGCTATCGGCATTGTTCAGGTCATCCAGCGTTTCGAACAGTGGCGCGACAGGCATGGCAAAGCCAATACCGGCTTCTTTCAACAGCAGATGAACGGCCAGTACGTCAGACGGTGTTTTTGCCATCGATATGACGTAAGCGGCAATAGAACCGAGAGGCGCTTCGGCGATGACCTGACAGGTATCAAGCACTTCGCGGGTTTCATTGCTGGGTTCCCAGTTACGTGGCAGCAGCGGACGTTTGGAATTCAGTTCGCGGATCAGGAAGGCCTGCTTGTCGGCTTCTGACCAGTTTTCATAATCGCCAAGACCGAGGTAACGGGTCAGTTCGCCCAGCGCTTCAGTATGACGGGTGCTCTCCTGACGGATATCAATGCGGACCAGCGGTACGCCAAAGCATTTTACGCGGCGAAGGGTGTCGAGCAGTTCGCCGTTGGCGATGATGCCCATGCCACATGCCTGAAGTGACTGATAACAGGCGTACAGAGGCTCCCATAGCTGTTCGTTTTGGGTCAGTAGACCTGCCGGTTTCGGCAGCTTCTCACCTTTCAGACGTGCTTCCAGCCAGGCCTGAGTTGCCATCAGGCGCGCGCGCAGGTTTTTCATCAGATAGCGGTAAGGCTCCGATGCACCTTCTTCGCCGACCATCGCTAACAGTTCCGGCGTGGCATCGACCATGGACAGTTCGGAAATTAAAAATTGAATGTCTTTCAGGAAGAGGTCGGTGGCTTTCCAGCGGCTTAGCAGCATCACATGGCGGGTAATATCTGCCGTTACGTTCGGGTTGCCGTCACGGTCACCGCCCATCCAGGAGGTAAAACGGACGGGAACGAAATCAACGGGCAGCGTGTAACCCAGATTCTCTTCGAGCTGTTCGTTCAGCTCACGCAGGTAGTTAGGTACCCCCTGCCACAGACTGTTTTCTACAACGGCAAAGCCCCATTTGGCTTCATCCACCGGGCTTGGGCGTAGCTTGCGGATCTCATCGGTATGCCAGGACTGGGCGATCAACTGACGCAAACGGCGCATCAGTTGATGACGTTCGTAATCGACGATGTCTTTGTTATCAAGCTGCTTCAGGCAGGTGTTAACTTCACCCATTTTATGGATCAGCGTGCGGCGAGTGATCTCTGTCGGGTGGGCGGTGAGCACCAGTTCCAGGGACAAGGACTCCACGGCCTTTCTGATGGTGGCATCGTCGAGATCGGGTTGGTTTTTTAGTTTACGCAGGGTGCGGGCGATCACTTCCGGGTTGCTGGCAGCTTCGCCATGCGGCGAAATACTGTGGTATTGCTCAGCGGTATTGGCCAGATTCAGAAATTGACTGAACGCACGGGCAACCGGCAAAAGCTCGTCGTTAGACAGATTCTGTAACGTAGTGAGCAATTCCTGGCGGTCGGCTTCATTGCCAGCGCGAGAAGATTTCGACAGCTTACGGATTGTTTCTACGCGATCAAGAATGCTCTCTCCCAACGCATCTTTGATGGTTTCTCCCAGCACTTTGCCGAGCATACTGACATTACTACGCAACGCGGAATATTGTTCGTTCATATGACCCCAGACACCCCATCTTTAATTTGATTGCCCTGTATCTTTCACGCCGCAGCGGTGTTGGCTGCGCTCGCCCATCGGGGTCACTGGCTTATGTCAGTTCCCTGAGATGTGCTGGTGCGCGGCCTTGCTGCAATATGGAATCTTTCGGACATTGTTCTTTGTCGTCTTTTATAAAGCCACGTAAAAGACGTGACGTCAATTGCTGCGAAATCGGTTCAGCAAACGAATAAATGGCGGCAATTTACGTTATTTAATTCAGCAAGAATCAGATAAGTATTGCTTATGAAAATGTAAAAATATCGCCTCGCGTATTCCCTTCGGATGGGCGAGGCGAGGGATCGTTAGTGCCAGCAGAAGTGATGTATCACTTGAGTGATTAATTCACGAGTTGGCTTAATGAAGCGTGTTTCCAGATATTCATCCGGCTGATGGGCCTGGTTAATGGAACCCGGTCCAAGCACCAGCGTTGGGCATAGCGTCTGGATAAACGGCGCTTCGGTGCAGTAGTTCACCACGTCTGTTTTCGTCCCCAGCAGCTTTTCGACCACTTCAACCAGTTGATGGTTGGGCGGACACTCATAGCCTGGGATGGGCGGGTGCAATTCTGACACCGTCAGGCGACCCGGCCAGCGTTCGCTCACTGGCGCCAGAGCATCATTGAGCAGGCCGTTAAGATCATTCAGCGTCATGCCTGGCAGCGGGCGGATATCCATATGCAGTTCGCAACAGGCGCAAATGCGGTTCGCCGCATCACCGCCATGAATATGACCCAGATTTAACGTCGGGTACGGGACGGTAAACGCTTCGTAGTGATAACGTTCTTTCAGGTCGTCGCGCAGTTGCATGATGTGGCCAATAGCGTCATGCATCAGTTCAATCGCATTAACGCCACGCGCCGGATCGCTGGAGTGTCCCGACTGACCCAGAATACGTATCGCGTTTGAAATATGGCCTTTGTGGGCGCGTATCGGTTGCAGCGATGTCGGTTCGCCAATAATCGCGCAGTCCGGGCGCAGAGAGGAGGTCTCCGCAAAATAGCGCGCGCCCGCCATGCTGGTTTCTTCATCGGCGGTCGCCAGAATGTAGAGCGGTTTCTTCAGCTTTGTCACATCCACGTCGCGCAGGGCATCGAGAATAAACGCGAAGAAACCTTTCATGTCAGCCGTGCCCAGACCGTAGAGCTTATTGTCGTGTTCGGTCAGCGTGAAAGGGTCGCGCGTCCAGCGTCCATCATCAAACGGTACTGTGTCGGTATGCCCGGCCAGCAACAGACCACCCGCACCTTGTCCAATACTTGCGAGCATATTGAATTTATGACGGGTTCCGGGGACGGGCTGAACGTCAACCTGAAAGCCCAAATCCTTAAACCATTCAGCCAGCAGAGTGATTAAAGACGCATTGCTTTGATCCAGTGCTTCTTCGGTTGCGCTAATCGATGGTGTGGCAATCAGAGCGCGGTAAATCTCGATAAATGGCGGTAAATCGTTTTTCATTGTTGACACACCTTAGGTCATGATAGTATCAATATTCATGCAGTATTTGTGAATAAAAATACAATAACGTTAAGCGTAATAAAACCCACCAAGTGTAAGGTGAGGTGAAAAACCTTAACCCGGTGAGGAAGATTCCCGTCTTCCCGATCACATAGACGTAAGAAGGTGAACAGCCCCGATGTTGAATACGCTGATTGTGGGTGCCAGTGGTTACGCTGGCGCAGAGCTTGTGACCTATGTAAATCGCCATCCTGATATGACCATAACCGCTTTGACCGTCTCAGCGCAAAGCAATGATGCAGGAAAATTAATCTCTGATTTACATCCGCAGTTAAAGGGCATTGTCGATTTGGCGTTGCAGCCGATGTCTGATATTAGCGAGTTTAGCGCAGGGGTGGATGTGGTGTTCCTCGCCACTGCCCATGAGGTGAGCCACGATCTCGCGCCGCAATTTCTGGCGGCAGGCTGTGTGGTGTTCGACCTCTCCGGTGCGTTCCGCGTTAATGATGGCGCCTTCTACGAGACATATTATGGTTTTACGCATCAGCACCCTGAACTGCTGGAGCAGGCGGTGTACGGTCTGGCTGAGTGGAACGCCGATAAACTGAAAGAGGCAAACCTGATTGCCGTACCGGGGTGTTATCCCACGGCAGCGCAGCTTTCGCTGAAACCACTGATTGATGCCGATCTGCTGGAACTCTCCCAGTGGCCGGTGATCAACGCCACCAGTGGCGTGAGCGGAGCCGGGCGCAAGGCTGCAATCTCGAATAGCTTCTGCGAAGTGAGCCTGCAACCGTACGGCGTGTTTACTCACCGCCATCAGCCGGAAATCGCAACGCATCTGGGGGCAGACGTGATCTTCACGCCGCATCTGGGTAACTTCCCACGGGGCATTCTGGAAACCATTACCTGCCGCCTGAAACCGGGTGTCACGCAGGCTCAGGTAGGGAAGGTATTGCAGCAGGCGTATGGCGATAAACCGCTGGTACGTCTGTATGACAAAGGCGTTCCGGCGCTGAAAAACGTGGTTGGGTTACCGTTCTGCGATATCGGATTCGCAGTACAGGGCGAGCACCTGATTGTTGTGGCAACCGAAGACAACTTATTGAAAGGCGCAGCGGCGCAGGCCATGCAGTGCGCTAACATTCGTTTTGGCTTTGCCGAAACGCAGTCTCTTATTTAAGGGTGCAATGATGAATCCATTGATTATCAAGCTGGGCGGCGTATTACTTGATAGCGAAGAGGCGCTGGAGCGTCTGTTTACCGCGCTGGTGAACTATCGTGAGTCGCATCAGCGTCCGCTGGTCATTGTGCATGGCGGCGGCTGTGTGGTGGATGAGCTGATGAAAGGGCTCAACCTGCCGGTGAAAAAGAAAAACGGCCTGCGTGTGACGCCTGCCGACCAGATCGACATCATTACCGGTGCGCTGGCGGGGACGGCAAACAAAACCCTGCTGGCGTGGGCGAAGAAACATCATATTGCCTCTGTGGGTCTTTATCTTGGCGACGGTGACAGCGTAAAAGTGACTCAGCTCGACGAAGCGTTAGGCCATGTTGGACTGGCGCAGCCGGGTTCGCCTGTGCTGATTAACACCCTGCTGGAAAGTGGTTTTCTGCCGGTGGTTAGCTCAATCGGTGTGACCGAAGAAGGCGAGTTGATGAACGTCAACGCCGATCAGGCGGCGACAGCGCTGGCGGCAACGCTCGGTGCGGATCTCATTCTGCTCTCCGATGTGAGCGGAATTCTCGACGGGAAAGGCCAGCGTATTGCCGAGATGACCGCCGACAAAGCGGAACAACTGATTGAACAGGGCATCATTACTGATGGCATGATTGTGAAGGTAAATGCGGCTCTGGATGCGGCGCGTACGCTGGGCCGTCCGGTGGATATCGCCTCCTGGCGTCATGCGGAACAACTCCCGGCGCTGTTTAATGGTACGCCTATCGGTACGCGTATTCTGGCGTAAGATTCTGTGCCGGATGGCGCTTCGCTTATCCGGCCTACGTGGGCTTGTAGGCCCGGTAAGCGCAGTGCCACCGGGCAAAAATTTGATTATTAAGGAAATTTGTTATGGCACTTTGGGGTGGGCGTTTTACACAGGCAGCGGATCAACGGTTCAAACAGTTCAACGACTCTTTGCGCTTCGACTATCGCCTGGCGGAGCAGGATATCGTCGGCTCTGTGGCCTGGTCCAAAGCGCTGGTAACCGTTGGCGTGTTGACCGCAGACGAGCAGTTGCAGCTTGAAGAAGCACTGAACAATTTGCTGGAAGAGGTACGTCTTGACCCGCAGCAGATCCTGCAAAGCGATGCCGAAGATATTCATAGCTGGGTCGAAGGTAAGCTTATCGACAAGGTCGGCCAGTTAGGCAAAAAGCTGCATACCGGACGTAGCCGCAACGATCAGGTCGCGACCGATCTGAAGCTGTGGTGCAAAGATACCGTCGCGGAGCTGCTGAACGCTACCCGTCAACTGCAAAGTGCGCTGGTGGAAACCGCGCAAAATAACCAGGACGCGGTGATGCCGGGTTATACCCATCTTCAACGCGCGCAGCCAGTCACGTTTGCCCACTGGTGCCTGGCTTACGTTGAAATGCTGGCCCGCGATGAGAGCCGCTTGCAGGATGCGCTTAAGCGTCTGGACGTCAGCCCATTAGGTTGCGGCGCGCTGGCGGGTACTGCTTATGAGATTGACCGTGAACAGCTGGCCGGTTGGCTGGGCTTTGCATCGGCAACCCGTAATAGCCTGGACAGCGTTTCCGATCGTGACCATGTCCTTGAACTGCTGTCCGACGCATCTATCGGGATGGTCCACCTGTCACGCTTCGCAGAAGATCTGATTTTCTTTAATACCGGCGAAGCGGGCTTTGTTGAGCTTTCCGATCGCGTGACTTCCGGCTCTTCTCTGATGCCGCAGAAGAAAAACCCGGATGCGCTGGAACTGATCCGCGGCAAATGTGGCCGTGTGCAGGGCGCACTGACCGGCATGATGATGACGCTGAAAGGTCTGCCACTGGCGTATAACAAAGATATGCAGGAAGACAAAGAGGGGCTGTTCGACGCGCTCGACACCTGGCTGGATTGTCTGCATATGGCGGCGCTGGTGCTGGATGGCATTCAGGTGAAGCGTCCTCGCTGCCAGGAAGCAGCGCAGCAGGGTTATGCCAACGCGACGGAACTGGCGGATTATCTGGTCGCCAAAGGCGTACCGTTCCGTGAAGCGCATCATATTGTGGGCGAAACGGTGGTCGAAGCGATTCGTCAGGGTAAGCCGCTGGAAGCGTTGTCGCTGAATGATTTGCAGAAGTTCAGTGCGGTGATTGGCGATGATGTCTATCCGATCCTGTCGCTGCAATCCTGTCTGGATAAACGGGCGGCAAAAGGAGGCGTTTCGCCGCAGCAGGTTGCTCAGGCGATCGACTACGCGAAAGCGCGCCTGAGTTAACGATTTCTACTCACACTCTCCGGAATACGGGAGAGTGTGAGTTTTCTGTCATATCTGAAATCTCTGCCATTCACGATACTCCTCAATCTTAACCATCCACCATCAGATTAGATAATTAAATCATTATTTGGCATGTCATCACCCTTTCTTTATTACTTCATCTGCTAATGGTTTTTCATCTCTTTTATTGCCGTATGAATTATCAAACTTAAAGTGTTTTAATAAAGGGAGTTATGAATTTTATTGTTGCGGCAGTATTAAGTGGTGTCTATTGGTGATGGCTTGTTGGTAATAACGAAAACCTGTAACGTGTTATTTTAATGATTACTTAGAATAGGGTTAGAGATTCACTTACTATTATTTCTATTATCGGATAGGTCATTTTTTATGTGATCAGTCTTCTGTTTTCAATTTTTTAATCTTGTATGGTAGTAGGTTAAAAGCATAGCATTTTAAGTGCTTATTTACATTTCAGGAAATAAACAATGAAAATTGTAGGCGCTGAAGTTTTTATGACTTGTCCGGGGCGTAATTTTATCACGCTCAATATGACGACTGATGATGGAGGCGTTGGGCCAGGTCTCTCATTTGGCGAAAAGAGAGCAGCAAAACCCCCGCATAAGCCCACATGTTTACCGGTAGCACGTCTGGAAGACGGTACGCTATGGAATGGGTAATTCTTTAAAACACAACGAATAACAACCTCCTCATCCTCACTATTGTTATTGGTTCAGTGTGTAAATCATATTCAAAATAGTAATTGCATTTATTAATCCGCCCGGAGGAACTAAAAATGGATGTTGAAGTATCAGTTGATGCAATTAAAAATAAACCAAAACGAATTAACAATATCCAGACGGTAACATTAGTTTTATTATTCATGGCTGGAATAGTTAATTTCTTAGATCGCTCTTCTCTGAGCGTAGCAGGTGAAGCTATTCGTGGTGAGTTGGGATTATCGGCTACAGAATTTGGTGTGCTACTTTCTGCATTTTCACTTTCTTATGGGTTTTCACAGCTTCCCTCGGGCATTTTGCTCGATCGCTTTGGTCCAAGAATTGTATTGGGTGCTGGCTTAATTTTCTGGTCGTTAATGCAAGTATTAACCGGCATGGTTAACTCATTTAGCCATTTTATCATCATGCGTATTGGTCTTGGCATCGGTGAAGCCCCTTTTATGCCTGCGGGTGTGAAATCCATTACGGACTGGTATGCGCAAAAAGAGCGAGGGACTGCGCTAGGAATTTTTAACTCCTCCACGGTTATCGGCCAGGCTATTGCACCTCCTGCACTGGTTCTTATGCAAATTGCATGGGGGTGGAGAACCATGTTCGTCATTATTGGTGTCGCGGGGATTTTGGTTGGCCTCTGCTGGTATGCCTGGTATCGCAATCGTGCGCAGTTCGTTTTGATGGATGTTGAGCGGGCCTGGCTGTCTGTACCTGCTAAGCCTCGACCTAAACTGCATTTTAGAGAATGGCTGGCGCTTTTCAGGCACCGTACCACCTGGGGGATGATTCTTGGATTCTCAGGCGTCAACTATACAGGCTGGCTCTATATTGCCTGGTTGCCGGGGTATTTACAGGCAGAGCAAGGATTTAGTTTAGCGAAGACGGGCTGGGTGGCAGCCATCCCTTTTCTTGCTGCTGCGGTGGGAATGTGGGTAAACGGGATTGCCGTAGACCGATTAGCTAAACATGGATATGACCTTACGAAAACGCGTAAAACGGCAATTGTTGTAGGTCTGATAATGTCAGCGCTGGGGACTCTGCTGGTTGTTCAATCTTCTACGCCTGCGCAGGCTGTCGCCTTTATTTCAATGGCGCTATTCTGCGTACATTTTGCTGGCACGTCGGCCTGGGGACTGGTTCAGGTTATGGTGTCTGAAACAAAAGTGGCCTCGGTGGCTGCGATTCAAAATTTTGGTAGCTTCATTTTTGCCTCTTTTGCTCCCGTCGTTACGGGGTGGGTGGTGGATACGACCCATTCCTTTAATCTTGCACTGGTGATCGCGGCCTGCGTTACGTTTACCGGGGCGGTTTGCTATTTCTTCATTGTGAAGGATCGCATTGAGTGAAGATCGCTATTTAATGCTTCTCAGGCCCCCTTTATCGGGGGCTTTCCTGCTTACAGCAGGTCGTAATTGACGGCAGTGGTAATGTTTATGCAAAAAAAAAGCGGACCACGGGGTCCGCAAAAGTTCACGTTGGCTTTCGTTATGTCGAGTATGAGAGAAACTCTCTGAACGGGCAGTGGCTTCAAGGGGTTAAAGAGGTACCGCTCCGTTTCTGTGATGTATTATTAGTCAGAAAGCTTGATAGGGATAATCGTTCGTTGCTATGCTACCTATCGCCATGAACTATCGTGGCGACGGAGGATGAATAATGAATATTCGTGATCTTGAATACCTGGTGGCATTAGCCGAACATCGTCACTTCCGGCGGGCGGCGGATTCCTGTCACGTTAGCCAACCGACGCTGAGCGGGCAGATCCGCAAGCTGGAAGATGAGCTGGGCGTGATGCTACTGGAGCGTACGAGTCGTAAAGTTCTGTTCACTCAGGCAGGTTTGCTGCTGGTGGATCAGGCGCGTACCGTACTGCGTGAGGTCAAAGTGCTCAAGGAAATGGCAAGCCAGCAAGGCGAGACAATGTCTGGGCCGCTACATATTGGTTTGATCCCAACGGTTGGCCCTTATTTGCTGCCGCATATTATTCCCATGCTGCATCAGACCTTCCCGAAGTTAGAAATGTATTTGCATGAGGCGCAGACGCATCAGTTGTTAGCGCAACTGGATAGCGGCAAACTCGACTGCGTTATTCTGGCGTTGGTGAAGGAGAGCGAGGCGTTTATCGAAGTCCCGCTGTTTGATGAACCGATGATGCTGGCGATCTATGAAGATCACCCGTGGGCGAACCGCGATCGCGTGCCGATGTCCGATCTGGCGGGTGAAAAGCTGCTGATGCTGGAAGATGGCCACTGTCTGCGCGACCAGGCGATGGGCTTCTGTTTTGAAGCCGGTGCGGATGAAGATACCCATTTCCGGGCGACCAGTCTGGAAACATTACGCAATATGGTAGCGGCAGGAAGCGGGATTACCCTGTTGCCTGCGCTGGCGGTTCCGCGGGAACGTAAGCGTGATGGCGTGGTTTATCTGCCTTGTATTAAGCCTGAACCGCGTCGTACGGTTGGGTTGGTTTATCGTCCAGGATCACCGCTGCGCAGCCGTTATGAGCAGTTGGCGGAGGCCATCCGTGGTTCGATGGATGGCCATTTTGACAACGCGTTAAAACAGGCGGTTTAAACCATTTAACGCCGCTACCCGGTAGGCTTCCGCCATGGTCGGGTAGTTAAAGGTGGTGTTAACGAAGTACTCGATCGTGTTACCACCACCTTTTTGTTCCATGATCGCCTGGCCAATGTGAATAATTTCTGCCGCACGCTCGCCAAAGCAATGGATTCCCAGAATTTCTTTGGTTTCACGATGGAACAGGATTTTCAGCGTTCCGACATTCATCCCAACGATTTGCGCCCGCGCCAGATGTTTAAACTGGGCACGTCCTACTTCATATGGCACTTTCATCGCTGTCAGCTGCTGTTCGGTTTTACCGACAGAGCTGATTTCCGGAATGGTGTAAATCCCGGTGGGGATATCTTCGATAAGATGGGCGGTGGCTTCACCTTTGACCAGCGCGTGTGCTGCGATACGTCCCTGATCGTAAGCTGCAGAGGCAAGACTCGGGTAACCTATCACATCGCCCACGGCATACACGTGCGGTAAAGCCGTTTGGTACATGCTGTTGACTTTCAACTGACCGCGGCTGTCCGTTTCCAGACCAATATTTTCCAGCGCCAGCGAGTCCGTGTTACCGGTGCGACCGTTGGCGTACAGCAGGCAATCCGCTTTTAGTTTTTTGCCGGATTTCAGGTGCATGATCACGCCATCGTCACACCCTTCGATTTTCTCGTACTCTTCATTGTGGCGAATGACGACGCCGCTGTTCCAGAAGTGGTAAGAGAGGGAGTCGGACATTTCCTGATCGAGGAATGCCAGCAGACGATCGCGGGTATTGATCAGGTCGACTTTGACATCCATTCCCCGGAATATTGAGGCGTATTCACAGCCAATGACCCCCGCGCCATAGATCAGCACGTGGCGCGGTTCATGTTGCAGGCTGAGAATGGAATCGCTGTCATACACTCGGGGGTGCGAGAAATCGACATCGCCAGGGTGATACGGACGAGAACCGCAAGCGATGACAAATTTCTCGGCCGTCAACGTTTCTACCGTACCGTCACGGCATTCCAGTGCAAGCGTGTGTTCGTCAACAAAATGGGCGTTACCTTGCAAAATTTCGCAGTGATTACGCTCATAAAAACCCTGCCGCATGCGAGTTTGCTGATTTATTACGTTATCGGCATGGTTGAGAATATCGGCAAAGGAAGAACGAAGCAGTCGGGAATGGTCGCTGTAAAGAGGGTTCTGATTGAATTCGATGATACGGCTGACGGCGTGACGGAGCGCTTTTGACGGGATGGTGCCCCAGTGGGTACAACCGCCGCCAACGTTATGATAGCGCTCAATGACGGCGACGCGCGCTCCAAGCTTAACCAGACCCATTGCAGCGCCTTCGCCGCCGGGGCCTGAACCTATTACTATTGCATCGTAATCGTAGGAATGTGGCATGGTAAGGCTTACCTGTTCTTATACATAAAAGCAACAGGATAGTAACATTATTGCCGGGATAACCCAATTATCGTTGTGCTTTTTTGCGAAGTCGAAGCACAAACTGCGCGTAAACAATCATTCACAATCCGGCGTAAACCCGTTACTTTTAATCTCTGGTATAGTGCCAGACAAGGCATACGGAAGGATTCAGACATCGTGATGGGCGTTAGAGCGCAACAAAAAGAAAAAACCCGGCGTTCGCTGGTAGAAGCCGCATTCAGTCAACTGAGTGCTGAGCGAAGTTTCGCCAGTCTGAGCCTGCGTGAAGTTGCGCGGGAAGCGGGCATTGCGCCAACCTCGTTTTACCGCCATTTCCGTGATGTGGATGAGCTTGGTCTGACGATGGTCGATGAAAGCGGTTTAATGCTACGCCAGCTGATGCGCCAGGCGCGTCAGCGTATTGCCAAAGGCGGGAGTGTGATCCGCACCTCGGTCTCCACATTTATGGAGTTCATCGGCAACAATCCAAACGCCTTCCGTTTATTATTGCGTGAACGTTCGGGTACCTCTGCCGCATTTCGTGCGGCCGTTGCGCGTGAAATTCAACATTTCATCGCGGAACTTGCGGACTATCTTGAACTCGAAAACCATATGCCGCGTGCGTTCACTGAAGCTCAGGCCGAAGCCATGGTGACGATTGTCTTCAGTGCGGGCGCGGAGGCATTGGATGTCGGCGCAGAACAGCGTCGGCAATTAGAAGAGCGACTGGTATTGCAACTGCGCATGATTGCGAAAGGGGCATATTACTGGTATCGCCGTGAACAAGAGAAAATGTCACATCACTCCGAGTAACGTGAAGGATGAGCAATGAAACAGTCAGGTCAAGATAAAGGTACGTTATTGCTGGCGCTGGTCGCTGGCTTGTCAATCAATGGTACATTTGCGGCGCTGTTTAGCTCCATTGTGCCATTTTCTGTCTTCCCGTTAATTGCGCTGATACTGGCGGTGTATTGCCTGCATCAACGCTATCAAAATCGCACGATGCCCGTGGGGCTGCCAGGTCTTGCTGCCGCCTGCTTTATTCTGGGTGTGCTGCTTTACAGTACCGTAGTGCGTGCGGAATATCCGGATATCGGCTCCAACTTCTTCCCGGCGGTACTGTCGGTGGCTCTGGTGTTCTGGATTGGCTTTAAGGTTCGCAATCGTAAGCAGGAATTGGCAGAGTAATGCAGTAGGCCTGATGGCGCTACGCTTATCAGGCCTACAACGGCAACACGTTTTACTTCGCTGTCAGCAAGACCCCGCACTCCATATGGTGCGTATACGGGAACTGATCGAACAACGCCAGGCGTGACACATTGTGCGTCTGGCTTAATGTTTCCAGGTTCTTGCAGAGCGTCTCCGGGTTACAGGAGATGTAGAGGATACGCGGATACGCCTGCACCATTCTTTCGGTTTCACTGTCCAGACCGCTGCGTGGCGGATCGACAAAAATGGTTTCGCACTGATAACTCTTCAGGTCAATGCCCTGCAGACGGTTAAATTCGCGCACGCCGTTCATCGCCTGGGTAAACTCTTCCGCAGCCATACGAATAATTTGCACGTTATCAATGTGATTCGCAGCAATATTGTACTGTGCTGCCGCCACTGACGGTTTGGCGATTTCCGTTGCCAGTACGCGATCAAAATTTCGCGCTAGCGCTAACGAAAAGTTACCGTTACCGCAGTACAGCTCAAGCAGGTCGCCGGTCGAACCTTTGGTGGCATCCAGCGCCCATTCCAGCATGTGAATGTTCATTGCTGCGTTGGGTTGGGTAAAGCTGTTCTCAACCTGGCGGTAGATCATCTCTTTCCCGGCAACCGGTAGACGTTCGTCAATGAAATCCTGGTCCAGCTCAATTTTGGTTTTCGTCGCCCGACCAATCAGATGCACATTCAGATTTTTTGCGCGTAACGCATCCCGTAAGGCTTCGGCTTCTTTACGCCAGGCATCATCCAGTTTTTTATGGTACAGCAGCGTTACCACCGCCTGATTGCTCATCGTCGTGAGGTAATCAATCTGGAACAGCTTGTGGCGTAGGGTGTGATTGTCACGAACGCCTTCAATCATGGCGGTCATCAGTTGGTTGATCAGCTCGCTGGCGGCCGGGAAGCTATCGACGCGAATGCGGTTTTTGGTCTGCTGATCAAACATGATGTGGTAAAGGTCATCACCATCGTGCCATAAACGAAATTCGGCACGCATACGGTAGTGACTGACCGGCGAGCGAAACACTTCCGGCATTAGATCAGAAAACGGCGCCATCATACTCTGCAAACGGACGACTTTCTCGGCAAGCTGCGCGTCATACTGTTCTGTCGGAAGGTGTTCGGGGGTCATGATGCATCCTGAATAATAAAAGTACGCGGGGATTGTAGGGATTGCTCATCAGATGTCCAGTCATTGATGATTACGGATTTGTGATATCTAGCCTGGACAATAGGTTATAGCAGAATGTAGCATCCGTGCTCCGGTCCTGTGAGTTAAAAGGGAACCCAGTGTAAATCTGGGGCTGACGCGCAGCGGTAAGGAATGATGAGATGGATGCGTAAGCAGACACTGCCGTCAGGTGGGAAGTCTTCATCTCTTTTTATCTTGTACATGGATAATCTTCCAAGCCCGAAGACCTGCCGGCTAACGTCGCATCTGGTTTTCATCATCGCGTACTATCGATGGGGCCTGCGGCATCCTTCTTATATTGTGGATGCTTTACAATGATAAAAAAAACCTCGCTGTTGACGGCGCTCTCCGTCACAGCATTTTCCGGGTGGGCGCAGGATGTTAACCCGGACACCATGGTCGTTACTGCAAACCGTTTTCAACAACCTCTCAGTGCCGTGCTTGCTCCTGTGACTGTGGTCACGCGTCAGGATATTGATCGCTGGCAATCGACTTCCGTGAACGATGTACTACGTCGTCTGCCTGGGGTAGATATTTCTCAAAGCGGCGGATCCGGACAGCTCTCTTCCATTTTTGTTCGCGGGACGAATTCCAGCCATGTGCTGGTGTTGGTTGACGGTGTCCGTCTGAATTTGGCGGGGGTCAGTGGTTCTGCGGATCTCAGTCAGTTCCCGGTGGCTCTTGTTCAGCGTATTGAATACATCCGAGGCCCGCGTTCAGCTATTTATGGTTCGGATGCAATTGGCGGCGTGGTAAACATCATTACAACGCGCGAGAAATCGGGCACAGAGTTGTCTGCCGGATGGGGAACGAACAGTTATCAGAACTATAATATTTCAACGCAGCAACAGCTTGGTGAAAACACACGCGTCACGCTGATGGGGGATTACGCTTATACGCGTGGTTTTGATGTTGTCGCTTACGGTGGTACAGGCGTCCAGCCGCAATCCGATCGGGATGGCTTCCAGAGCAAGACGCTTTATGGTGCGCTGGAGCATAATTTTTCCGAGACATGGAGCGGGTTTGTGCGTGGCTATGGCTATGATAACCGTACTAATTATGACTCTTACTACTGGCCAGGCACACCGCTGATCGACACTCGTCAACTCTATAGCCAGAGCTGGGATGCCGGATTGCGCTTCAACGGCGAGAGCATTCAATCTCAACTGGTTTCCAGTTATAGCCATAGCAAGGACTATAACTACGACCCTGAATATGGTCGTTATGATGATTCCGCGACGCTGGATGATATGAAGCAATATAATGTCCAGTGGTCAAACAGTGTCGTCGTTGGTCACGGTAATGTGGGGACAGGTATCGACTGGCAGAAACAAACCACGACGCCCGGAACGGGTTATGTGGCTGAAGGCAATGAACAGCGCAACACGGGTCTCTACCTGACAGGGCTGCAGCAACTCGGTGACTTCACCTTTGAAGGTGCAGTGCGCAGTGATGATAATTCCCAGTTTGGCCGTCATAGCACCTGGCAAACCAGCGCCGGATGGGAATTTATTGAAGGCTATCGTTTTATTGCTTCCTACGGCACCTCTTACAAAGCCCCGAATCTGGGCCAACTGTATGGCTTCTACGGCAATTCAGATCTGAATCCTGAAGAAAGTAAGCAGTGGGAAGGTGCGTTTGAAGGGTTAACGGCAGGCGTTAGCTGGCGTATTTCAGGTTATCGTAACGATATCGATGACATGATCGATTATGACGATCATGCCCAGAAATATTACAACGAGGGGGAGGTCCGTATTAAAGGGGTTGAGGCAACCGCAAACTTTGATACGGGACCGTTGGCGCATACGCTCAGCTACGATTATGTTGATGCCCGTAATGCCATTACCGACCAACCGCTGCCTCGTCGCTCAAAACAACTGGTCAAATACCAACTTGACTGGCAGGTGCATGATTTTGACTGGGGCCTGACGTACCAGTATTTAGGTACCCGTTACGATACTGACTTTGTCACTTATGAGAATGTCAAAATGGGCGGTGTGAGTTTGTGGGATCTTGCTGTTTCATATCCACTCACCTCACAACTGACAGTTCGTGGTAAAATAGCTAACCTGTTCGACAAAGATTACGAGACGGTTTATGGCTACCCAACTGCAGGACGGGAATACACCTTGTCTGGCAGCTACACCTTCTGATCCACGTCCCACCGTGCTGGTGTTTGATTCCGGCGTTGGTGGGCTGTCAGTTTATGATGAGATTCGGCATCTCCTGCCGGATCTCCACTATATATACGCATTCGATAACGTTGCTTTTCCCTATGGGGAAAAAAGCGAAGAGTTTATCGTTGAGCGCGTTGTTGAAATTGTCACTGCAGTTCAGCAGCGTTACCCTCTCGCGCTGGCCGTCATTGCCTGCAACACGGCCAGTACGGTTTCACTGCCAGCATTACGTGAAAAGTTTGCTTTCCCGGTTGTAGGGGTCGTTCCTGCTATTAAACCGGCAGCGAGACTGACGGCGAATGGTGTGGTGGGGCTACTGGCGACGCGAGGGACGGTTAAACGCCCTTATACCCATGAGCTGATTGCGCGCTTTGCTAATGAATGTCAGATCTCCTTGTTGGGCTCTGCAGAGTTGGTAGAACTGGCTGAAGCCAAGTTACACGGCGCTCCTGTTCCCCTGGAAGAGTTGCGACGCATTCTGCGTCCCTGGCTTCGCATGCAAGAGCCGCCGGATACGGTGGTATTGGGATGCACGCATTTCCCTCTATTACAGGAAGAATTATTACAGGTGCTTCCTGAAGGGACTCGGCTGGTCGATTCCGGTGCTGCAATTGCGCGTCGTACTGCCTGGCTGTTAGAACATGAAGCGCCAGATGCAAAATCAACGGATGCGAATGTTGCGTTTTGCATGGCGGCAACGCCGGAGACTGAACAGTTATTACCCGTTTTACAGCGCTATGGCTTCAAAACGCTCGAAAAACTGGCTGTTTAAATGTGTTTTGCTTAAAAAGAAAACACTTGGAAAATTATTTTAAATTTCCGCTTGTCAGCCTGAAATAACTCCCTATAATGCGCCTCCACTGACACGGAACAACGGCACGCA
>NZ_JBWKVL010000016.1:0-44081 GCF_059421685.1 Citrobacter sp. GW821-FHT02E08
GCGTGAATTCATTTTTCACCTCATCAGTTATGTAATATATAACCTCTGAGCGTGTCTAAAACTATTAAACCACTTCAACCCCGACCCGAAAGGCAGACGGAATAAGGCGAATATATCGCGAAGCGACGATTTTCCCGCCGGGAGCCAGGGTTGCAAGGGAGGCGGCGGCGAGCCTCCCTTGCACGTTCACGGGTAGGGTGGTTTCAGAAAAGCAGTAGACATAAGGTGAACGGAACCCTTCGCAAAATCAGCATGTTGTCCGTTCCGGGTAAATGCCACATGGCTTTTTAGTTTGCCAGTGCTGAACTAATCAGCCTTACTCCATCTCCCCTCTTTTTCGTCGTTATCGACCTACCCAAATAAAAAAATCGATCGTCATTTAAGTTACTGCCCCAACCTGCCGTTTTTTCACTAGATGGACAGGTAGCCCGGCCAGCCGGGACCTTCTTCGATATGCGTAATGTCGTATTACGTTTCAGCTAGCACTTTATAAGGAATATTGTCATGGCTATTTCTATTCAAACTAACTACGCCTCCCTGGTGGCTCAGAACTCCCTGGCCAAGTCCACCGAATCCCTGAACACCTCCATGGAGCGTCTGGGTACGGGTTACCGCATCAACAGCGCCAAGGATGACGCCGCAGGCCTGACCATCGCCAACCGCATGAACACCGATATGGTCGGTATGAACGCCGGTATCGGTAACATTGAAAAGACCCAGGACATGCTGCAAACCGCTGACCAGGCGATGGCCGAACTGACCAGCATCACCGACCGTATGACCGAACTGGCAACCCAGGCATCGAACGGCACGAACTCCACCGCCGACCTCGAAGCTATGGACTCCGAGTTCCAGAAACTGGCTGATGAAGCGAACCGTATCGTTACCGACACCCAGTACGCGGGCAACAACCTGTTCGATAAGCTGGCTGCCGGTTCTATCAACGTACAGATTGGCCGTAACGGCTCTGCAGACTCCATCAGCGTTGATGTTTCCACAGAAATTACCGACATGCGTACTGCAATCGGCAGCATGGGTACCATGACCCTGACCGGCAGCGGTAGCGCCCAGGCGGTACTGAGCGGCCTGAGCTCAACCTCCGACACCATCTCGGCTGCCCGTTCTTCCACCGGTGCTTATATCAACTCCCTGGAACACACCAAGAGCAACCTGATGAACGTGGAGATGAACACGGAGGTGGCGAAAGGGCGAATCATGGATGCCGACTTCGCGGAAGAAGGGGCCAACATGTCCAAGCAGATGATGCTGCAGCAGTCCGGCACCATGGTCATGGCCAACGCCAAATCAATGAGCGGCCTGGCCCTGAACCTGATCGGCTAATTATCCGGCTTACCGTCTCACTAAATGGACTGCCCCGGCAGTCCATTTTTTTGTGATGGTCCTGAATGTGCTACGTCTGCATATCGTTAAATGAAAATCGGCACGATTCTTGCTTTTACGATGTTCAGCGCTCACTGAGAGGCATACACACACTATGATCAACCCCTCCTATCTGGCCAGCTACTTCACCGCCCTTGAGCGGGCGCCTTACGATGAGCGCTATCAGGCCCAGATGGCCGATGTGGACGCACAGATCGCCGCCTGGGGAGAAATTGAAACCGCCATTACCAGCGTACAGACGGCAGCGAAAGCGCTCTATGCGGACAACGACGGTTTCAATACCACCAAAGCGTCAGTATTACCGGAGAACTCCGGTGCGACCGTATCAACCGGTGCGGGCGCCATCCCGGGTCACCATGAACTCTATGTCGAGCAGGTCGCCAAGGCGCAGCAGGAGTCGCTCAACTTCGGTACCAGCGGCAATGTGCCCGCCGGCACCCTGACGATTGATGGCACTGATGCCGATGGCAACCCGATAAGTCTGGTCATTGATACCAGCACTCTCAACCCGCCTACGGTCGAGTCACTCTCTAATGCCATCAATGCCCAGGGCGATGATCTGGGGATCTCAGCCTCGGTACTGAAGGACGATACCGGCAACTACAACCTGGTAGTGACCAGTGACGATACCGGCGTTGATAACGGGTTTACCATCAGCTTCTCCGACCCTTCCGTCACCCAGAAAACACTGAGCCAGGCGCAAAACGCCATCGTCTGGTACGGCGGTCAGAATACCGGTATCCGCTACGAGTCCCAGAGCAATACCATCAGCGACATGATCCCCGGTGTCACTATCAACGTCACCCAACCGGGTCAATTGACGATTGATGTCATACCGGACACCGAAGCGATCACCACGGACGTACAAGCCTTTGTCGACAGCTACAACGCGATGCTCGACGTGTTCACCACCCATGTGAACACCCCGGAAGGCGCGCTGTATGCCAACGGCTCGGCACGCGGCATCCAGAACAGTCTCAAGCAGACGTTCTATACCGTCAGCCCGGACGGCATGATGATGGCCAACTACGGCATCACCTCCGATCCCTACACCGGTAAGCTGACGCTGGATACGGAAGAGCTGCAAACCGCGCTCACCGAGAACCCCGAGGACGTAGCCGCCCTGTTCAAAGACGTCGCCACGCAAATCGACGATCTCGTTTACAACTACACCTCCACCAGCGGCACCATCTACAACGCCCAGCAAAGTCTGGATAAAGAAAAAGCCAGCATCCAGTCCGATATGGACGCGCTCGATCGCCGTATGGATAAGGTCTACCAGCAATACCTGAAAGAATTCAGCGAGATGGCCGAGTACATCAACATCATGAACGCCACCTCGGCCATGTTCCAATAACCCGGCAGGAGTCGCCATGTTTGACAATGACAACCCGCTAATCGCCTATCGGCAGAATGCCGGGGCCGCCCGTATCGCCGCCGCCAGCCCACAGCAACTGGTCGTCATCCTGCTCGATCACCTGCTCGACGAACTGGATTATATCGAAAACTATATCGCCACCATGCAGCTCAACCGCAAGGGCGACAGTATCAGCAAGTGCCTGGAGATCCTGCATGTTCTGGATGCCAGTCTGGATATCCAGAACGGTGGGAAACTGGCTGAAACCCTGCACCAGCTCTACGACTTCTGCAGTCGCCGCCTTCTGACCGTCAACCTGCGCAATCAGCCAGAGCCTCTGCAAGAGGTACGCCGGGTGATTATTCCGCTCAAGGAAGGCTGGGAAGGTACCACGTGATAGACCGTATCAGAGAGCTGGGCGAGCAGTTGCTCGCCGCCATGGAAGCGAGGGCGGCAAAGCGTGAGTGGAAGGCATTAATTCAGCTGGATGGTCAGCTTGCCGATCTGTTACGCCGTCTCGGGCATCAGCCAGCCCTTAAAAACCAATTGCCAATGACCGAATGGCAGGCCCGTCATCGGCAGATAATCACCCAACTGGAAGCCCGCCAGGCATGGCTGGGCGAGCGCCTGCGCGGCGACAGTGAATTGCGGGAAGGCAAACGCACTTATCGTGAAGTTCAGTTGTACGGAGGAGAAAAGCAGTGATTCAATCCACACCAGGTTTGCCCTACGGAAGCCAGGCTTCCCCTGCACCCGGAAGTTTCGTTGCCTTGTCCCAGGCAAAGCCAGGGTCCCCTTTCCGCTTTGAGAACAACATGGGTTCCCCTGCGGTGGACGAGCTGATGGTGGAGATCGAACAACTGCGCAAAATCGCAGCGAATGAACCGGACCTGCTGACCCGTCTGGATGACATGCTGGAAGCACTCCGCGCCCATGATCAGGGGAACAAAGATGCGCCCGCCAGGCTGATGGAGACGGTAAGCCAGATGTGGCAGCGCCCTCTTCAGGATCCCGCTGTCGTGGCGCAGTTACAGCAGGTTGTCTCCACACTGGAAAGGGCGCTGGCGGCAGAACCCAAGAGCGAATCCCTGATTGCGCAGCTACGAGGTATGCAGGCGATGCATCCCGCGCGCCTGAAGCAAGGCACAGAGCTGACCGTGGGCGAGCTCCAGAAACAGGCGCCGCATCAGACTGGCAAGCTCGCCAATGGCGCCCCCCTGGCCCCTCTACAGACGCAGGCGCTTCTGACACAGCCAAAACCAGACTCTCAGTTGCTCTCTTTGCTGAGTACGATGGCGCTGAATAGCGAACAGCTGAGTGAGCTGACAAGCCAGGTCCAGTTGCGCCAGACGCAGCCGTTGCTCCCCGTCGCGGCAAACACGATGAGTCGGCCAATGCCAGGCTCTGTCGGGCATGAGTTTTCTCCGCTGACCCTGGACAGACAACCTTCCCTGTGGGCCGAGCAGATGCTGGCGCCGCTGGTGGACCGCCTGCGGGTACAGAACCACCTGGGGGTAAAACAGGCAACCCTGCGACTCGATCCGCCCGATCTGGGCAAACTCAATCTCCAGGTACGAACCGAGGATGACAGAGTCTTTATCCAGATTTCGGCCACTAACCCGGCGGTCAGGGATCAACTGCTGCAATTAAGCGACAGGCTGCGGCAGGATCTGCTGTCCGGACAGTCGTACAGCCAGGTCGATGTCGAAATCGGCCAGCACGGCGAGCAAACCGACGACCGGCAGACCCGCGACGATGATCAACATATTGCCCTCGCCGCCGAAGGGCACGATGAACCCGAGGCTCGCTCGCTTGCGACGACCTCCGATTATCATCTGGACACCTATGTCTGATTATCCTCTTTTCCTTTTATAACGAGACAGTTATCCATGGCAAAAAATATTATTATCGGCCTTCTTCTGGTGTTGCTGGCTGGCGGTGGTGGTTATTTCTATCTCGGTGGGATGGAAGGAATACAGAAATGGCGGGAGGCGTCTGCCACCAGCCAAAGTGAAGGCCAACCTGAACTGCAGCTCTATACCATCGAAAAGGTACTGCTAACCCTGCCGGAGGCAGGTCAACCCCGGCTGCATCACGCCCAGCTTGATGTTGTGCTGACCAGCTTCGACCCCAAAACCGTCGCGACCCTGAAAAAACTGGATCCTCTGCTGCGCAATATCATCGTCGAGACGTTCTCCGACAAGACATTCGACCAGCTCAGAGAAATGAAAAATTTCAACACGCTGCAAAAGGAACTTCAGAGTGCGTTCGTGGTGGCGCTGGCCAGGTACAAGATCAACCTCGAACTGGTGGATGTGAAACTCAGTAAGATGGTCTTGCAATAACAGGTGGCCGTGATGTCGATGTTTGCCACCCACGATTCCGCGCTCTTCGAACAGTTCCAGGAGCGCAAACATATTGAAAGCGATCTGCTTCGGCAGTATCTCCCGCTCGTCCACAAGCTCGTCAACCAATTGCACAGCCATGCGGGTCCCATTATGGGACGAGAAGACATGATCCAGCTTGGGTTAATGGCGCTGCTGGACGCGCTGCGCCGCTATCCAGGACAACTGGATGCCGGATTTATCAGCTATTGCAAACAGAAAATCAGAGGCTCCATCCTCGATGAGCTAAGAAGACTCGACTGGCGTTCGCGCGGCGCTCGCCAGGAAGCCCATCGTCTCAATGATGCGACCCGCCTGCTGACCCAACAGCTCGGCCGCTCTCCCAAACCGGATGAACTGGCCGCAGAGATGGGTATCACCCTTGACGAATTGCGAACGCTGGAACAGGAGTCCCACGCGAATGTCTTGCAGAGTCTGGAGACGCTGCTTGAACAGGGTGAGCATTGCCATCCCGCTGGCAGTGACACCACAGAACCCATGGAGAGGCAACGTTGGCTGGCACAGGCCCTTGGGCAACTGCCTGAGCCCGATCGACTGGTGCTGAGCCTCTACTATCAGCATGAGCTGAACATGAAAGAAATTGCCGTCGTCATGCAAAGAACCGAGGCCCGCGTGTGCCAGTTGCATAAGCAGGCTATCTCGCGTCTGCAGGCGGTATTACAAAATGAAATGGAGTCGTACTGATGTTAAAAATTGTAGGCATCCTCGTGGTGCTGATCGCCGTCATCGGTGGTTATATCTTTGCGGGTGGCGCGATCCGCATGCTCTGGCAGCCCGCCGAATACATTATCATTCTGGGGGCGGCTGGGGGCGCTATGCTGCTGGCCAACGACAAGGAAGTGCTGAAAAGCATCTGCACCCAATGCAAGCGCGCCTTCGTGAAACATGATGATGGCGACCTGTATCAACAGTTTATCCTGCTGACTATGGAGGTGCTGGAAAACACCAAGCGCCAGGGGCTTAAGTACCTGGACGAACACATTGAGAACCCGCAGGAAAGTACGCTCTTCGCCAAATATCCGCTGATTCTCGATGAGATCCAGTTGGTGACTTTTCTCACCGACAACCTGCGACTGCTCTCAATGGGCAGAATAGAAGGATATGAGCTGGAAGCCATCCTCGACAAAGAGATCGGCGCAATCGCCGAAAAACGGCTCTCCGCCTCTCAGGCCGTCGGCACAATTGCCGAAGCCATGCCGGGCTTTGGTATCCTGGCGGCGGTACTGGGGATTGTGATCACCATGGGCAACATTGATGCCGGTATTGTCATCGTCGGTCTCAAAGTTGCGGGCGCGCTGATCGGCACCTTCTTCGGTATCTTCATGTGCTACGGCGTACTCAGCCCGCTGTCTGAAGCTATGAAAGCGACGGTCGAGCGCGATATGACGCTGCTCTACGCCTGCCGCGAGGTCCTGATCAACTTTGCTGCCGGTAAATCCCCATTGATGTCCATTGACGCCGGTCGCCGCATGATCCCAGAAAAATACAAACCCACCTTCGCCGTCATGGAAAGCTGGATTGAAGAGGCCAAGGCGCAATGACCGAAAAAAGCGATTCCGATAAGAGACGCAAAGGGTCGGTCATCATCAAACGGGTGACCAAAGTGAGCAGTGGTCAGCATACCGGGGCCTGGAAGGTCGCCTTTGCCGACTTCGCCATCTCCATGATGGCGCTGTTCCTGGTGCTCTGGATCATGGGGGCGACGACGGAAAAAGAGCGCAAGCAGATGGCGGAAGCCGTGGCCAGCAACAAGATAGTGGAACTGGACGGCGCCTCTGCGTTTCTGGAGGGGGCTGGCGGTAACTCTGTGCTGGAGGAGACAGTGACCTCATCATTGCCCTCGACGGAAGAGGAAGAAGAGACGCCAGAGAAGGCAAACGAGAACAAGATTAAGGAGGCTCTCGCCAGACAAGCGTCCTGGTACGAATCTCAGGCTCAGCTTGGCCAGTTGGCTGAAGATCTGTCCAGCACGATCCAGGCGATGAAAGTCAGCGACAGCGTCGTTATCGAAGTGGTTGAGCAAGGGGTGAGAGTCCGTTTTCAGGATCAGGCCAAAAAGCCACTGTTCGCCAGCGGAAGCCGGGAACTTAGCGGCTATTTTGTCAAGATATTGCGCTCTCTCGCGCCGGTCTTCGCGAAGATCAACAATCGGGTGATGATCACGGGCCACTCCGATGCCACGCCGCTCAACAATGCCTTTTATTCCAACTGGGAACTGTCCACAGAGCGCGCTATCACGGCACGTCACGTACTGGCACAAAACGGCATGAAACCGGAGCAAGTGATCCAACTGGCGGGCTATGCCGATACCATGCCTATCCAGGACAAAGATCCGTTAGATCCGGTCAACCGCCGCATTGAGATATTGATCCTGACCGAAAAAGGGGAAAAAGAGCTGAAGAAGATGTTCAGAAACAGCGCGGCCCCGATTTCCTCCGGGACTCCCTCTTCTGTGCCAGCCACACCACAGGTTAAACAGTGAAAACCGGGTTATGCGCAGCAAATGAAAATGTACCCTGAACCCGCATCCCAGCGGGTTCTTCCGGTCTTACGGAAACACTTCAGTTGGACTCTTCCCACACCTGGCCTATCGTGCGATTAGTGCCCCTTTAAACAGCCAAACGGAAATCCCTGAAAGTCAGGGTTCTTCTCGCCAGCGCTCGCCGACGGCCAGGATGTTCTGTACGGTTCCTCGCTGGACATTGGCCTGGGTCGTGAACAGCACCAGCGGATGGGATGACTCCTTATCAAAGCAGGACGTCACATGGCTCATCAGGGCATCAAGTTCATCCGTTCCCAAATCGTTGGGCTGTGCCTGCAATTGCCCCATCCATTGACTCTGCATCTGCTGCAACAGGAAGAAGTGCGACTCTATCTCACGGCCCAGACGACCGATTCGCCCCTGGGCCAGGGTGAGATCCTCTTCATTGCCTAACTTCCAGAGGCCGATTTCTCGCCAGGAGATATCGGGTTCCAGTTGCAATTTAATCGGCTCCCCCGTTGGAATACGGACGCCCCCACCCCGGACGTAGAGCTGTCCGTTGACCGCCTTCCACTGCTCGATCGGCACACTAAACACCAGCCCACCCTCTTCACCGGGTCGCGAGCGGATCCCCAGTCGCGCAAATGCGCGGCCAATCTGGCGGATGCGGACATCCAGCAATGAATCTCCCTTAATGCTAAGTCCGGCACGCACCGGACGCCCCCCCAGTAATATCAGCTCAAGGTGCTCATCACGCCCCGCAGGCGTCAGCAGGTTCAGGCCTGGAATGGAAAACTCCCGGATATCCTGATAACCGAGTAGTGCCGGGCGAATCCCCTGCGTCAACAGACGCAGGCCGCGATAGTGAGTCTGGAACGGGATCCGGGCCACTAACCGTTTCTGCTCCTGCAACTGGTTAGTCCAGCCCTTGAAGGAGCCCGCCTCTCTGATGGCAGTAAAGAGCTGCAACATATCGCGCAGCCCCTGTCTGACCAGCAACAGCGCGCGCAGGGTTATCTGCACCGCCGTTGCCTGCTGCTGGAGGGAACCCACCTGTGCCCAAAAGCGGTGTAAATCATAGCGTCCCGGCAGAGGGCGTAATAGCGGAGCAGGCAGTTGCTCCAGCTCCGGGCCTTTTCGTGATTCTGTAACAGGGGAGCCCAGAGGCGTCGTAAAACGGCGCCTCTGAAGCCCGTCAAGCTGACCGGTGCGTGGGGTAGTATTAGCAACCTTCATGCATTACATCATCTGGAATAAATTCATCTGAGACATATCCAGATAGGTTTTCTGTACCGCCTGCAGGGCGACCATCGATTCGGTGAGGTCCATCGCTGCCTTTGCGTAATCCAGGTCGCCAAACTGCCCCTGTAACTGTTGGTTGAACATTAAAACATCGGTGTGAGAGAGCTGCATGTCGTCGACCATGTTCATGCGTCCCCCCAGCTCGGCAAGCTGCATGTTAATCGCATCCTGAAAATCACCGACGGCAGTCAGCAGGTCATCAGACGCCTGGGCAACCTGCTCCGGAGTGGCGTTAGGATCGCGCAGCACCTCTACCGTATCGTCAATGGTGTTGAAGATGTCATTACCGCTGCCGAAAAGCTGATCAAACGGGCTGAAGGCCGCGTCGATACTGGTACCTTCACCCACAGGCACCGGACGCGTGCCGTTATCGCCCTTATAGACCCAGGTGGTTTCACCGGTCACCGGATCGGTCTCTTCAACCAGAGGGGGTTGATCGGTCACATTACCGCCAAACATATAGAAACCGGTCGGCGAGGTGCCATTGAACTGCATCGCCAGCGCCTCGTTGAGCTCTTCCAGTTCGGCAGCATACGCCTCCAGTTCTTCCGGCGAGGCCGTACCAGAACCAATATTGATCGCTATCTCCGTGACCCGATCGCAGATAGAGTTCATCTGGGTCAGATAGCTGTCGGCCGACATGAAAATGGACTCAAGATTATTGAGGTTGTCCATATAGGTGTTGATCTGGTTTTCACTGTGGCGCAGATCCTGAATGGCGCGTGCCGCCAGAGGATCATCAGAAGGGCGCAGCATGCGGTTGCCGGTGGCCATCTTCGCCGCTGTCTCATAGTAACTGACATTTGATTTGACCATCGCACTGTACATGGTCGTGTTCATCATGTTGGTACTGACACGCATAGGAGTTTCTCACAAGAGAGTTCTACGCTTCCCCCGCCGTCAGGCCGGAGAAGACGCCATTAGAACATGTTCAGAATAGTGGAAAATAACTCATCGCTGGTGGCTATCACCTGGGCATTGGCGACATAGTTCTGCTGATACGTCATCAGGTTCATCGCCTCCTCATCCATACTGACCCCGCTGACCGATGACCAGGAATAATAGGCTTGCTCCATGGTGGTCAGCGCCATCTCGTAGGCTTCACGCGCACTGGACGCGGCGCTGGCGACATGACTGTAGACCGCGTTATAGCTGTCGTTGAAGGTGTAAGAACCTCCCCCGAGTGAGTCAAACACAAAGGCCTGACTCTGTACGTTAAGCATGTTTTGCAGGTTGCTGTTGTCACCGGCACCGCTGGTCGGCGAAGAGGCAAAGGCCAGATCCGCATTGGTAAATCCCTCGGCCAGAGCGATGGTGCCTGCCGGATCCGCCGGATCATAAGTGAACATCGGTTTACCCGGATTGCCGTTGAGATCGTAGCCGACCACTTGCCAGCTATTGATGGCGTCCGCAAACTCTTGAGCAAATTCGTCGACATAAGCCTGCGCGGGAATCAACTCTTCCTGATAGTACTCGTAGGTCGCGCCCAGCGCGCCGCCGATGTCCGGATTGAGATAATAGACATCTTCACCAAAACGCAGCTCCAGCTTTCCATCGGAAGGCTGAGTGCCGGAGGTAAAACCGAGGGTCGCGGCCTCTCCCTGACTGACCAGCGGCTGTCCCTGGGGCAATGTGACCTGGATGGTACCGTCACCACAGTCAATCACGCTGATATCGAGCATTTCGGAGAGCTGCAGCACCGCGACATCGCGCTTATCCTGTAAGGCACTGACATCCTGTCCCGATGCCATCCCCTCCTGAATCTGCATGTTTAAATCGGCAATCTGTTGGGTGAGCGAGTTAACTTCCTTCACCATCGACTGCATCGACTTGTTAACCTGTTCGAGCTGGTTTTCCAGGTTGCCGTTAATGTTGTGCATCTGGTTGCACAGCTCGCGGGACGTATTCAGTACATCCTCGCGCAGGGCCGTGTTACCGGGGTCCGCCATACAGGCGCTGAGCGCGGCGAAATAGCCGTCTAATCCCATCCCCAGATTTCCACCGTCGGTCGCGAAGGTGTTCTCCAGGGCCAGCATATAGCCCGCATAAGCGCCGCTGTAACCCACTTCAGTACCGGCATCCCAGGCCTGCGCCACCAGATACTGATCGGAGATCCGCTGTACGCCATCGATACTCACTGTACCGTCGGCATTGGAGGTCAGCGCCAGGGTATGCCGGCTGTAGCCCGGTGTACTGGCATTGGCGATATTACCGGCAGTGACGTTCAGCCAGGCCTGGGATGCCTGCAAGCCGGACATCCCGATCTGCGTCATGTTGCTCATGATGTTTTACTCTCGCTACCCACTCGGTTAATAAAGGGATGGTCCTGACTGGCATCCATGAGAGGCACGCTGGCATAGTCATTCAAACCTTCTTCTACCACTCTGCCCGATGCGTCCTCTTCCCCTTTAAGGGCGACATTATTCTCTGCCGACTTAAATGCCGTCGTCAGTTCGCCCTGCTGCTGGGTCTGGCTGAACTGCCTGACGAGCATTTCAGCCAGACCAAACTGCCCCTGGGCACCCAGTTGCTGAGCGAGTTGTTCATCACCCAGTTCACGATAAAAACGCTGGGTGTCGCTTGAAAACGGCGAATCCTCTGCCGCCAGGGCATCGGTGGCATCGCGCATATGCTTGAGTACCGTCTTAAGAAAATGCGTCTCAAACAAGGAAGCCGCCTGCTCCAGAGCCTCCTGCGGATTCTCCTGCTTAATCTGGTTGAGGGATTGCAGGTCGTAGTAGGCTTTCTCGGATTGCTCGATAGACTTCATGTTATTCACCTTGTTATATGACGATAAGGTCAGCATCTAACGCGCCAGCTTTATCAAGCGCTTGCAATATGGACATCAAATCGCTGGCGGTGGCACCCAGTTCATTCAACGATTTGACAATCTTGTCCAGCGACGTCCCCTCGGGCATCACGGTTATCCGTGATTGTCCTTCGGTCATGTTCACCGTTGAGCGGCGCACCCTCTCCGTGGTTCCCCCTGCCAGCGCATTCGGTTGACTGACCCGGGTGTCTTCACTTATCGCCACCGTCAGGTTGCCATGCGTGACCGCCGCCTTTTTCACATAGACGGTATCGCTCATCACCACGGTACCGGTCCGACTGTTCAGGACAATGCGGGGGCGCTGGCGCCCTTCCTTAACCTGAATTTCTTCCAGCATCGCCAGGAAACTCACCCGGGCACTGGGGTCGCTCGGCGCCTTGACCCGCACCGAACCGGCGTTGTAGGCCGAGGCAATCCCACCACCAAACCGGGCGGTGATGGCCCCTTCGATATTGCGGGCCAGATTGAAGCTCGGCGTCTTCAGGTTCAGGCTGACATAAGCATTTCCGGTTGGGCTGGTAGGCACTGCTTTTTCCACCACCGCACCACCTGGAACCCTGCCGACGGTCGGCACATTCACCGTGACGCTGGAGCCATCGCTGCCTTCTGCAGAGGCGCCCCCAACGACCAGGTTGCCCTGCGCGAAGGCGTAGACTTCACCGTCCACACCGTAGAGGGGGGTCAGCAGCAGCGTGCCTCCCCGCAGGCTCTTGGCATCCCCCACCGAGGAGACGGTGATGTCGATGACCTGACCGGGCGAGGTCACATTGCTGATCTCAGCATGGATCGACACCGCCGCGACGTTTTTTGTTTTGGCCTGGTCCTCTTCCTGGATCCCAAACTGGCGCAGCATGTTGCTCATGGATTGCGCCGTGAAGGTCACCTGGTTGCGATCTCCTGAACCGTCCAGGCCGACGACCAGCCCGTAACCCACCAGCTGGTTTTTCCGCTCCCCGCCGATTTCAACCAGATTAAGCAGCGGTGTGGATTTGGTCTGCGCAAACGTGGGCAACAGGGCCAGCCAACATAACAACACTATGCGTATGCTCTGTCTCATTTTCAGAATGGACTCAAAGGACTATAGAAAAACTTGGTCAGCCAACCCGGATTGTTGCTGTCGGACATGGTGCCCTCACCGGAATAGCTGATACGGGCATCCGCCAGACGCTGGGAGGAGACACGGTTCAGGCCATCGATGTCCTCAACGCGCACCAGGCCACTCAGACGGATATACTCATCGCCCTGATTAAGCTTGAGCCACTTCTCGCCCCGCACATGCAGATTGCCGTTAGGTAATACGCTGGCAACGACCACGGTGATTGCACCCTGCAACGAGTTCTTCTGGGAACTCTGCGCGCTGCCATCGAAGTCGCGATTCGCGTTGATACTCCCCTTGAAATTTTTAGGGCTAAACGAACTGCTGCTCGCATCGGCCCCCACAGAGACATCGCTGTTTTTGCCATAACTGGTGTCGGCCTGCTTGCTGGACGATGTTTTTTCATCCAGGGTGACCGTCAGCATATCGCCGACCCGGTAGGCGCGCCTGTCCTGAAACAGCGTCATCACGTAGCTACGGTTGTACAGGGTGCCCTGGCTCGCATAAGTGACCGGTTGAGGCGTCAGTTGAGGAGGCGCATAATTCTCCTCTTCCACCTGTTTTTTCGAGTCAAGGGAGGGCATAGTGCACCCCTGTATCAACAGCCCCATCATCACCACGGCGCACCATTTTGGCCAATTGCTCATGTTATTCCTTACAGCATCCGGTTGAGGGTTTGCAGCATCTCATCGGCGGCTGTCATCACCTTGGCATTCATCTCATAGGCTCGCTGAGTGGCGATCATGTCGACCATTTCCTGCGCCACGTTAACGTTGGCGCCTTCCAGCGTCCCCTGCTTGATGATCCCAAAATAATCTTCGCCCGGAACACCTTCGTTGGGCGCGCCCGAGCCCTGAGTCTCGATGTAGAGGTTCCCACCGATAGGCTCCAGTCCGCCTGGGTTGATGAAACTGGCCAGCATAATGTTCCCCAACTCTTCCGGCTCGGCAGAACCCGCAACGACTGCTGACACGGTCCCGTCGGTGCCGATACTGATCCCCGTCGCATTCTCAGGGATCGTGATCTGTGGAATCAGGGGCAAGCCAGAGGCATTCACCAACATGCCATCGCTGTTGATATGGAACTGACCATCACGCGAGTAAGCCGTGGTGCCGTCCGGCATCTCTATCTGAAAGAAACCCTTGCCGATAATGGACGCATCGGTTTCCGCCCCTGTGGTGAGGGCCGTCCCCTGCAAAAACATCTTTTGGGTGCCGATGACCTGAACACCGGTACCAATCTGCAAACCGTTCGGACGCTGGTTCTGAGAATCCATCTGCGCGCCCGCCTGGAACTGCTTCTGATAGAAGAGATCGTTGAATACCATTCGATCCTTCTTAAAGGCGATGGTGTTCACGTTGGCCAGGTTGTTGGAAATCGCCGTCATTTTGGCGTCCTGGGCCGTCAGACCTGTTTGACTGACAAAAAGAGTACCTTGCATTACTTTCTCACTTAATTAGTTATCAGGCGGGTCTGATGAGACGGGTCGACGCCTGGCTGAGCTCTTCTGCGGTTTTCATCATCTTCACCTGCAGTTCAAACTGCCGACTGGTGGTGAGGATGGCGACCATCTCTTCAACCGGATTGACGTTACTGGCCTCGAGGAAACCGCTCGCGACCGCCACCGTATCATCCGCAGGCAGGACGGCGGCGGCAGTCCGGGGACGGAAGAACCCTTCCGTGTCCTTGACCAGATTCGTCACTTCCGGCTTCACGCGTTTGAGCGTCGCCACTTCCAGCAACACTTCGCCCCCGGAATCGGGAACCACGCTGACCCGTCCCTGCTCGGTGATGCTGATCGACCGGTAATCGGGGATCTCAATTTGCTGGCCATCCATATCGAGTACCGGGAATTGCCCCAGCATCAGGATGCCCTGCTCATCGATATGCATGCTGCCAGCCCGGGTGTAGCGCTCCTGACCATTGACCTGCACGGCCAGCAGTCCCTCACCACGAATGCCGACATCCAGTTCATTGCCCGTGTGCTCAAGCACCCCGGGTGAAAACTTGCTCCCCACCCCCATCGGAACCGCGATATGGCGAGTGGAAAAGCCGTCGCCGCCCACGGCGTAGCTGTGGGCCCGCTCATAATCGGCGCGAAACCCGGTGGTATTGACGTTGGCAAGGTTATTGGCGTGCACCTGCTGAGAGAGCATGCTGCGATTCGCCCCGCTCATGGCGGTGTAGATCAGCTTATCCATCAGATGGCCTGCATCAGCACTTGATCAAGCTGGCTCTGTACCGCGATGGCCTTGGTGTTAGCCTGATAGTTACGCTGCACTTCCATCATGTAGACCATTTCACCCGTGACGTTGGTGGAGGAGTTCTGCAACGACTGGGACTCAATGCCACCGTATACGCCCGTGCCTGGCGTGCCGTACAGCGGCATACCGGAGGTCGAGGTCTGGGTCCAACTGGTATTGTCTGCCACGGCGAGCGCTTCAGGATTCGGGAACGTCGCCAGCACGATTTGCCCCTGCAGCATCGTTTCACCGTTAGAGTAGGTCGCATAAATATTGCCGTACTCATCGACCGTCACACCGGTCTGCTCGCCCGACGGATAACCGTTAGAGGAGTTCAATTGGTTACTGAACGGCACCGCATACTGAGTGGTTTGGGTCAGATCAACCTCAATGCTCATGGCGCCAGCGCCCTGAAGCAGAGGATCATTTAGCGGAATGTCCAGGGTAAAATTGCCGCCGGAAACTAAGTTGCCGTCAGTGTCAAACTGCAAAGTCTGCGGACCCGGAGGGGTGCAATAACCGTTTGCAGGCTGACCATCCATATAAACCTGTACTTCCCAGGAACCATCCGCCGTTTTGGTGTAGTACTGGGAAACGGTGTGCTGGTTGCCCATAGAGTCATAGACCACAGTCGAGTTAGTGCTGTGATAGCTGTTTGGGTCAGATGGATCAAAAGTCGTGGTTGTGCGGTCAATAATCTCTGCGTTCTGATCGAGGTTCATTCCCAGATCCACGTCGCTGGTTGACTGGGGAGGCATTGAGCCGTTATCCAGCTGCAGATCGTCCAACTGACCGGTCATCACGTTGCCGTTTTCATCAACCGGGTAGCCCTGTACCCGGTTGCCGTTGCTGTCGACGATGTAGCCGTCTTCATCCTGATGGAAGTTACCCGCGCGGGTGTAATAGACCTGACCGTCGCTCCCCTGGGTGATGAAGAATCCATCCCCGGTAATCGCCATGTCGAGGTCGCGCCCGGTGAAGGTCGTGGTCCCCAGTGCGGAAAAGTTTTGGGTGGTATAGCCCGACGATACCCCCGCAGCCTGACCGCCCGCGTAAAGTGCCGAGAAGGTGGTGGTGGATTCCATGTACCCCACGGTTGCGGCGTTGGCGATATCCATGCTGATGGTGTTCAGGCTCTGGCTGGCGGCATTCAGACCGCTTACCGAGATTGCATAACTCATAGTCTTTTACCCTCTGTCGTTTCGTCTCCACCTTGCGTGGGAGGAGCGCTAATCTTCGAAATATCAAACAACGGCACCATGCCGACACCCTCAACATCCAGCATTAAGCCTTCCTGACCCTTGAGGGTCACGGAGTTCACGACGCCACTGAAATAGGTCGGTGTAGTGCTAATTTCATCGCCGATCACCGTCTCGGCTTCGATACGGTACTCACCTTCGGGCAGGCCCAGAACGTTGCCATCCAGCACAAATGCTTTCTCGCCAGCCGTCTGTGGCCCCAACGTGACGGTGCCGACTTCCGCGTCAAACTCGTCATAAATTCGGATGCTAACGTTGTCGTAATCCTTATCCAGCACCAGTTCCCCTTCCAGCAGGGTATCGGGACCGAGGGTCACGGTGTCATCAGGCGCCGTGACCGTGTTACCGATCAACTGCTCAGTCGAGACCACCAGGTTGTTTTCTGCCACCGCGTAGAGCGCGTTCATCGTCATTCGCATGTATTCCATGCTGGTCACCTGGGCGAACATCGCCATCTGGGTAACGAACTCGGTACTGTCGACGGGGTTAGTGGGGTCCTGATAGGTCAACTGCGCCAGCATCAGGTCGACGAAGACGTTCGCCACCTGAGGCGGTTGGGTCGCCTCCTCCGAGCCAGAACCCTCCGTTGGTTGCTCAGGATCTTCTGGGGTGGATTCCGTTACGGCGGCGGTCGGCGGTGTTGTGGCGGCCTGGGCACCAGGCGCGCTCATGGGGGCAACCATGCCGTTGACCTGCGACAGCATGTTCTGAGCGCCCGGCAAGCGATTACCCGGATATGTATTCACAGGGTTGAAACCCGCCAGATTCATCAGACCCTATCTCCCAGACGCAGCAGGCTTTGTTGCATGCTCTTAGCCTGATTCAGCATCTCCACATTGGCTTCGTAGTTACGCGAGGCGGCAAGCATGTCGGCCATCTCCTCCACCACATTGACGTTGGAGTAGTAGACATAGCCCTCGGCGTCAGCCAGCGGATTATCCGGCTCGTGACGCTTTTGTACGGGTTGATCCGTCTGGACTATTCCCTGAACCCCGACGCCGGCGGAGGCGGCGCGCTCGGTGACATTCAACGTGGGATCGTTGTAAATCGTGCTAAACACGGGCTTCAGGGAGCGATAAGCCCCGGCTTCGCTGCCGCTGACTGAGTCGGCATTGGCCAGGTTGCTCGAAATGGTATTGAGCCTCAGGCTGTTCGCGTTGATGGCCGTACCCGCAATATCGTAAATTTTTCCGAAGGACATGGCGTGTTTCTGTCTCGTCTTATCTGTTTAATGTTGAATGATTATTTGCCGTCGATGGCCGTCGCGAGCCCGTTAAACTTGCTGTTGAGGAACTCCAGACTGGTCTGGAAATCCATCGCATTCTCGGCAACCCTCGCCTGTTCGATACCCGCTTCTACCGTATTGCCATCACGGCTCACCTGATAAGGCTGGCGGTATTTCAGGTTCATTCCGGTCTGAGTCATGCTCATTGCCGGGATAGGGGCGGCGATGTCATCCGGGGAGGAACCCTGTCCCTCGGGGACGGCGAGTCGAAACTCGAGATCCCGTGCCGCGTAGTTGGGGGTATCAGCATTGGCTAGATTACTGGCCAGGACCCTGCTACGCTCGACGCGAAAATCGAGCGCCTCGGGATGAATGCCAAGCGCTTTTTCGAAGCTAATTCCCATCCATCCTCCTCCTTACAGTTCAGTAGAGATGAAACGACATACGCACTTAGCAATAATCGGGCCAACATTTAATTTTTGTCGCATCCATCGTCGGGTTGCACAATTTTCCCCACGGCTGACGGGACTTTTTCTCGCCGGTGCGTTATTGCTGATCGGAGGGAAGAGCCTTGCTTCGACAGCATTGCCAGCACACCCCGCGCCTGTCGATTCGACCGCCCGGAAGACCGCGCCGACGCCCGGTGTCGATCCCAATGCCCTGAAGCAATTTGTTCGCGATTACTGGCAACAGCGCTTTACCCAGCATGCACAGCGCGTCAACTGGCGTGATTACCAGTGGCAAAGCGAGATCAGTATCCCGGAGGCGGTCAGTAAACTTCCTCCCTGTCGTCAGCCATACCGGGTCGAAGACTCTCAGGTGAAGTTCCCCGTTGGCCGACACTCCCTGCGTTTGCGCTGCCCGGACTCCCCTGGCTGGGTCATTACGACCCGCAGCCAAATCTCCGTCCTGATGCCCGTCGTCGTTGCCCGGGTGGCGACTGGTCAAGAACACTATCTGCAGGAAAGCGACCTGGCCGTTACCCAGGTTCTGCTCACGCCCCAGATGGACGATGTGTTGACCGACCCGGCCCAGGCCATTGGACGTCGCCCCCAGCGATCGCTTCGGGCAGGCCAGCCCGTGCGTAACCGGATGCTTGAAGCGGCGCTGTTGGTACGCAAAGGCGACAAGGTAAGTCTGACGCTGGCAGAAGGTGAGATGTCCATTTCCATGCAGGGTACTGCCCTGCAGGACGGACAGAAGGGGGAAACCATCAGCATTAAAAACGAAAAAAGCGGAAAGGTTATTTCCGCTTCGGTCTCTGGTCCTAGTCAGTTGCTGATCGTCAATGAAACACCGAAGGTGATCCCTCAAGAATAAAACGGCATGTTTATTGCTTGTCTCAACGCCCACTCGTCGGGTGAGTCCCCACGGGGAGCGCTGTTTTAAAGAGAGCAATAAACGATGTCTGACGCATGCCTGACCCAACATCTCGCCATCATCGCCAGCCGCTGGCCCGCGCTGGCCACAATACTTAGCCAGACGCCGCCACTGTCCTCGGCAAGCATAATGGAAGGGCATTGCGGAACCCTGCTGGTCGACGGCATCCAACTGACCAGTCGCCACGACCGGATAAGCGAAGCGCAGCAGCAGGCGAATAGCCTGCCCGTAAAGCCGCATCTCAACGTCTATGGCATTGGGCTTGGCTGCCTGCCGAGCATTCTGCTGCAACGTCACACGTTGACACAGCTCAATGTCTTCATCATGAACCGCGCGCTGTTCCTGCTGACCCTGACACTGCTGGACCAACAAGACTGGCTTGAGGATCCCAGAGTCTGCCTTGCATTGGCCGCCGACGAAGACGAGATTCGCCTGCCCTTCTTTGCCTTACCTGGCGAGCTACGCCTGGCGGAAGACGCGGCAAGCGGAATACGTGACCGCCTGATCAGGGAAATTACACTTCCCCATACTAATCGTCGTTACGAGCAACATCTCCCTGCGCTGCGGCAACGGCTTGCCGACAACCGTCACCTGCTCAAGCGAGACGGTGATGCGGCCTCGCTCTTCGCCAGCGCGCCGGGTCGCCAGGCGTTCGTTATCGGGGCAGGCCCCACCCTGAAGTCACATCTGCCCCGCTTACAGGCGCTGCAATGCCTGCCGGAACGACCGCTGCTGATTGCCGTCGACACCGCCTGCCGCGCCCTGTTTGCACACGGCATCCAACCGGACTGGGTGGTCTCCATCGACCACCTGATTGATGAAGAGAAACTTCCGCCCGCTGACTGCGGGCTGGTGTACTTCCCGCTGCTGCCCACCGGAACGTTGACGGCCTGGCGCGGAAAACGCCTGGCCGCCTATTCCAGCAGCCCCCTTTATCAACCGCTGCGTAAAGCGCTGCCAAAGGCGCTGCTCTATTCGGGAGGAAGCGTCATTCATCCCGCCGTCGATCTCGCAGTGCAGATGGGCTGTCTGGACGTTATCCTGCTCGGTGCAGACTTTGCCTTTCCAGGCGGAGAAACCCATACGGGCTGGGCAGTCGGCACTCTGAATACCACTATTGAACAGGCAAAACACTGGGTGCTGAATGGGCATGATCAGCGCATCCGTACCAACATCAGCTTTACCGGCTATCGTATTCAGCTTGAACGCTATATTGCCGCGCATCCCGGGGTTTGCTTCTGGAACGGCAGTCGGGAAGGCGCCAGGATTGCGGATTGCCGTTATCATCCGGAGTTCACCTCATGACGATCGCCTCACAGCTCACGCATCTTGCGCAGCAGTTCCGCCTGGGGATGTCTCTGGATGCGGCAATGGCGCTTCCGCCCCTGATGAAATCGTTACTTCCTCTGCTCCCTTCGCTTTCGCCAACGGCGCAGCGCCAGTTACCGCAGATAATGTCAGCGATCCTCGCCTGTCAGGAACGCGAAGACTGGCTGGGTCTTGCCGACTGGCTGGAATATGAATTACTCCACGTGCTGTCTGACCTAACGCCGCGCCATGGCGAATGAGACATTGAATATTTTTCGTAAAAAATGCGATCATGGCTAAAGTCTGGCCGTAAAACGGTCGCTTATCTGTCTTAACCAGAGTGCTATGTTGGTTCTGTCGAGGCCAACCAGCATACCGTTTCGTCAGCTTGTTCAGAGTGGCTTGATTATGAACATTACATCACCAAACGGGAGCTTTCCCGAGAACTCACTTCAGAATGCCTACGCTAAACAAACGCAGGTAGCGTCGGAAATCGCGGCAAGTGAAAAGAACGTTCCTCAGCAGGTCAACGCGCCGACAAACGTCGCGAAAGATCAAAAGCTCGGAACAAAGGGACCGAATGACGCGCCGTTCACCCTACCGCCAACGGAGTGTCCTGCCGAGGTGCCGGTGAATGCCCCCGTGTCCGCAGCACTAGCCCGGGCGCTTGCCGATGAGCTACGCCAGTTTCCCGATATTGATCATGCCAAAGTGGCTGGCGTCATGGAGCAGCTCAACAGCGATAAGTTCGCCGTGAGCAACGATGCCCTCGCAGACGCAATGATGAACTTCTATCAAAGTGGGAGATAAGTTGACGTGAGCAACGCAACCGAGCGCCTTCGTCAGTTGATTGTGGACATCAATCAGGATGTCGTCTCCTGGCAGCAGATGGAGCTGTTGCTCAAGGAGCAACACAGCAACCTGATTCGCCGTAATAATCCGGCTATCCATCAGAACAATGAACAACAGGTGCAACTGTTGGATACCCTGCGTAGCCGGGCTGAACGGCGTGTGAAACTGCTGCACGCTTTCGGATTACAGGCCAGCACGCGCGATCTGCAACGGCTGGCCAACAAATTGCCAGCGGCGATTTCAGAGAAGTTGGTAGACCAGTGGCAAACCCTGGAAACCAGCGTCGTTCGCTGCAAAAAACTTAATGACCACAATGGCCGACTGCTGGCGAATCAACAACTGTTGATCCGTAAACTGCTCAACACGCAAGAAGATTTCTACCAACCCGCAATCTGATGACGCCCGTCACTGCGACAGAGGATTCTCGCCTGTTTCTGTCGCCCCCTCCCCTGAATTGCGTGCTTGCGTGAGTTGCGAAACAGCACAACTGACTCCCTGAAACTGTTTATCCTTTATGAATATTGCTCAAAAATAGCCCCCTGCCGTAGATATGCTCAGGTAAGTTCTTCGGCTGGGCATCATGTCTCTCGTATGTACAGCTTCAGTTAAGTTAACTCTGCTTTAATTTCTCGTAAATTTTATTGTGATCCCGTCTCGTCACTCACGTTTTTATTCGCTCATTACAGGTATTTATTCGTTCAATGATCTTGCTGCTTGAATCAGATAAAGTGTGCGCAGACGAAATTCTCACTCATCTCAGTGAAGAATATGCTCGTCGCGTAGTCTGGCAGCCAGGTTTGCTGGATATAGCCTCTCTAAGCGCCACTATTCCTAGCCTGGTCATTCTGGGCCGGGGTCTGTCTCAGGTGCAGGCCCTTAGCTATATTCGCCAGTTGCATACGTTACCTATCCTGTTGATTAGCCCTATGGATCAGGCCGAATGGGCCAGCACGGCCTTGGGCAACGGCGTCAGTGATTATTTGCTCTATCCCTTTAGTCTCCAGCAACTGAATCAACAGATAACCAGCCTGCTCAATGCAAACTCGCTGCAGACCCGTGGCATGATCATGAGTTCACCGGCCTCCCGCCGTCTGTTGACGATGGCGCATCGGGTTGCTCTGGCCGAAGCGCCAGTGCTCATCAGAGGCGAAACGGGGACGGGCAAGGAGATGTTGGCCCAATTTATCCACACCAACTCCAGCCGGAAAGAAGGCCCTTTTGTGGCCGTCAACTGCGCCGCGATTCCCGAGAACATGCTGGAAGCCATCCTGTTTGGTTACGTTAAAGGGGCGTTCACCGGCGCTTACACCGGACAAGCCGGTAAGTTTGAACTGGCCAACAACGGCACCCTCTTTCTGGATGAGATAGCAGAGATGCCACCCCCTCTGCAGGCTAAGCTGCTGCGCGTGTTGCAGGAGTGGGAAGTCGAACGTCTGGGAAGCAACAAGGTCATTCCACTCAATGTCCGACTCATCACGGCGACCAATCAGAATCTGCGGGAAGCGGTGAGTCAGGGGCGTTTTCGCGAGGATCTTCTCTATCGTCTGGATATTTTGCCGCTCGTTATTCCTCCCCTGCGCCAGCGCCGGGAAGAACTGGACCGATTGATCGCTCACTTCGTGCAAAAACACGGGGATCAGGCGTTTGCTCACGCCATTAAATTAAGCCCGTGCGCGCAGAAAGCCTTATTAGCGCACAACTGGCCGGGCAATATTCGGGAACTGGAGAACCGCGTACAACGTGCGCTGGTGATGTGCCGCAGCACGGTGCTGCTCGCTGCTGATTTCGATTTACCTTCTGTTCCACCTACGCAGGAAATTATTGTTGCCGCCCCACAAACTCAGGTTGAACTGAACCCTTCGGCCTCCCTACAGGAGAGCCGCAAACACGGTGAGTTCCAACACATTTTAGACACGCTACGCCATTGCCGCGGACACCGGAATATGACCGCCAAAGCCCTTGGCATTACCCCCAGAGCTCTGCGCTACAAACTCGCCGAGATGCGGCAAAGAGGCATCATCACTGATGATGCGTAACCCGTTTTTTATTATTTGGCCACACTATGAACACGATTAATGACTCACAGCAGGCAATGATGCAGCGGATGACGACGATGCAAACGGCTGCCCAGCAACCGCTGTTTGCCTCCCAACAGCAAAACAGCACGCAAAACACGTCCTTTGAGAGTGTCTTTCATGCGGCCCTGAATGGGGTGGATAGCCACCAGCAAAATGCAGCAAACCTGGCGACGCAAATCGAAACGGGTGCCAGCGACGACCTGACTGGCGCGATGATCGCCAGTCAGAAAGCCAGCCTCAGTTTTTCGGCCCTTACCCAGGTCCGCAACAAACTGATGACGGCCTATGACGAAGTCATGAAGATGCCTTTGTAAGGCCGGGGAAGTAGCGAGTAACGAATGAGGCAAAAATTCAAAACGATTTGGGACAATATCAGCAAGCCGCTGCCCGCAATCACCCTATTACGGAATAAAGTACCCCAGCTCATGCTATTGGGCATGTTGACCTGTCTGATAGCGGTACTCGTCGTACTGTTTCTCTGGTCATCGCAGGGTAATTATCGGCCCCTCTATGGTCAGCAGGAGCGCTTCGACAGTGCTCAAATCATGGCCATTCTCGATCAGGAGCGCATTGCTTATCGTCTGTTGGATACGACAGGACAGGTGCTGGTTGAAGAAGATAAATTATCGCAGGCGCGAATGTTGCTGGCGGCAAAAGGCGTACAGGCCAAACTGCCGGTAGGGCTGGAATCGCTGGAGCAAGAGTCAACCCTGGGAACCAGTCAGTTCGTTGAAAATGCCCGTTACCGTCGTGGGTTAGAGGGAGAACTGGCGCGTACCATCATGGGCATGCAGGGGATTGACTATGCCAGGGTCCATCTGGCTATCCCGGACAAAATGATCTTCCTGCGTGGCAATGAGGAGAAACCGTCGGCCTCCGTGATGCTTGAGCTTTCCGCTGCAAACTCCCGGATGGAGCCAGGGCAAGTGCTGGCTATCGTGAACCTGGTCAAAGGCAGCGTCTCCAATCTCACCACCGAAAACATCTCTGTCGTCGATCAGTATGGTCATCTGTTGACACAGGATCTCAACGATGAACTTTCCGGAACCCGGTTGACCAGCCATCAACTCGACTATCAGAAGCAGGTTGAGCGCAGTTATGAACGTCGCGTCAGCGAGATGCTGCAACCCGTGCTCGGTGCCAACAATTACAAGGTGCAGGTCACGGCGCACCTGATCTTCGACAACGTGGAAGAGACCCGGGAATCCCTCGACAAGAGTCCTGTCGTACGCGAAGAACGTCTGCAGAAAGACGCCTCACAGGGAGGCCAACTGAGCGGAATCCCAGGCGCCCTGAGCAACCGTCCGCCGGTCACGGATCCACAGCAACAGGGCAATCAGGCGCAAACGCCACCCGCCACGGCTGAGCGTCTGGTTAATGAGAAAGATGAGCAGCAGCGTCGCTATGATGTGGGACGCACGATCACCCACACCAAATACCAGCAGGGGCGTCTGAATAATCTCAGTGTCTCAGTGGTACTGAATCAGACCGTGTCACCGGAAAAAGGCTGGAGCGCTGAGCAACTGACCAATATCCGGCAGATGGCACTGGATGCGGTGGGCTTCGATCAGGCGCGGGGCGACCAGCTCAGCCTGAATGTGTTCCCTTTCTCGGAAGATGGCATTAATCCTGCGCTGGATAGCCAATGGTGGCAGGAGCCGGTTTTACTGATCTACGCCCGTTATCTGGTCGCCACCATTCTTGGTCTGTGCCTCATCTTCTTTGTGATTCGCAAGTTGATGCAGCACCTGATCCAACGCTCCCCGGCGAATGGCGACGATAACGCAGATAACGCCTCTGCCACACGGGTGACGTCCGACAAGAGAGAAAGCGAAGAGAGCGAATACTTCAGAAAACACAACCGCAATCTGGCGTTTGATAAAGTTCGCTTAAATGAACTTCCTGACACGAATTCGCCTTTGCGGGATAAATTGGCCCACTTGCAGCTGCTGGCGGACCATGACCCCAAACGCGTCGCCGAAGTATTAGAACAGTGGATGAATAGCAGGTGATTACCAGCCATGAATGAAGAGTACGAGCAACAACCGCTCAAAAGTGCCGAACAGGCAGGTCTACTGCTGTTAACACTGAGCGAGCACCAGGCTGGCAACATTCTGCGCAGCCTGAGTCGGGAACATGTGCAGGATATCGTCCGGGCCATGGCAGAAGTCGGCCATGTCAAGAATCAGCATCTGGACATGGCATTGCAGCGGATGTTCATCGACTATCGCGAACTTAGCGGCATCTCTCGTGCCTCCCGTGGCTTTCTTGAGAGAACGCTCGATGTCGCCCTTGGGCCAGAACTGGCCAAAGGGGTGATCAACGACGTTTACGGAGAACAGATTCGGGAGACCATGCATCAGTTACAGTGGATCTCCCCCACCCTGATCGCCGCCAATCTGCAACATGAAATGCTGCCGTTGCAGGCAACTTTCCTCGCGTTGCTGCCGCAGGACGTCTCTGCCGAGGTGATGAAGCTCCTGCCGCAAGCGCAGCATGACCGGCTGATTCTGAACATGGCTAACCTGCGGGAAATCAACCAGAACATGGTGGCGGAGCTGGAGAAAATCATTCAGCAGTGCCTGACCATGGTCCAGCAAGGCGTTCAAACGTCGGTGAGCGGTGTCGAACAAGCGGCGGGCCTGATTTCCCGTTACCCAGGCAACAGCGCCAAATTGCTTGAGACCGTGCGCGAACATGACCAGGGACTGGCCGAAGAAATTGAGAACAGCATGTATCGCTTCTCCATTCTGGAACGCCAGCCAGAGGCCACCATCGTCAGACTCTGTCAGGAAGTGGAGCCAGAGGTGTGGGCCAGAGCCTTCAAAGGGGCGTCGCCATCTCTGCGCCAGGCCATATTGCGCTGCCTGCCGAAACGCCAGGCCAATGCGATTCAGGAACAGATGCAGGTCATGGGCGGCCTCCCCGCCAGCGTGGTCAGAGGTGCGGAAGCGGAGATCATGGCCAAAGTGCGTGAGCTCATCGCAGACGATGAAAATGCAGAAGGAGGCGAGCCTTTCGAGTTTCGCCTCTTTGAAGAGAAAGTGTTGGAGTAACCCATGTCACAGCCTGGCAAAAAAGACGGACCCCCACGCAGTGTCCATCGCTACCATTTTCCACCGTTATCCCAGCAGGAGCCCCTGCCGGAGGAGCAACCTTATGCCTCCCCACAACAGATCGCGGCCAAATATCAGGCCCTGATGGAAGAGGGTCGCGATGCCGGTTTTGCTGAAGGGCTGCGCCAGGGGCTGGAGCAAGGCCATCCTCTGGGCCAGGAGCGAGGATTTCAGGTGGGCATGCAGGAAGGGCGAGAAGCCGGGAGCCAGCAAGCTTATGAAGAGAGCAAACCTAAACTGGATGACGCGTTTCATCAGGTCGGCCAGCTCTATGATTCCCTTGAGGCCACACTGCAAGAGACGCTGACCGGGCAAAGGGAAACCCTCTGCCACCTGATTTCACAGATCTGCCGACAGGTACTGCGCGCCGAACTCGCGCTCAATCCGACGCAGATCCTTGGGCTTATCGAAGAGACCCTGGCGATGTTACCGAAGCCGCAGGGCGCGATTTCTATCCGCCTGGACCCAGGCACCCACACACTGCTCAAGGCATGTGCACCGGAAGCACTGAAAAACTGGGATCTGCAATCCGATCCCCTGCTCTCCGCCGGTAGCTTCCATATTCAGACGGGACTCGCTGAAGCGGAAAGCCAACTGGATGCACGCATCGATCTGTGTGTCGATCAGTTGCGTCGACAGCTGGTCGATACCCCAGAGCTGAACGCACTGGAGGCGCCCGCCATCACCGCGGAAAGCCAGACGATATCCTCCACAATCACGCCGCATAACTTGCCCTGGCGCCAGGAGGAGACCTTCTCTTCTCTTTCGCTGCCCGCAGACAAGTTCAGCGACGAAGACTTAAAAGCTTAACCCCATGCGCGCCCTGAAAACGTTGCTTAATCAACTTGAAAAGGACGAGTATCAGGTGCCTCCCGCCCAGATTTACGGGCGGCTGGTGCGCGTCACGGGCCTGCTGCTGGAGGTTACAGGGTGCCCCCTTTCTATTGGGCAACGCGCGCTCGTTGAAACCAGCAATGGCACCTGGATCGAGAGCGAAGTGGTGGGTTTTAATCAGGATCGCACCTTTCTGATGCCCGTCGAGCAGGTTACCGGCCTGTTCCCTGGTGCCCGCGTCTCACCGCTGCAAGAAGACAGCGAACTGGTGGTCGGGCCCGCGCTGCTCGGTCGCATCCTGGATGGTCTGGGTCGCCCTCTGGACGGTCTCGGCCCTCTGACGGGAGAACGCATTTCTTTGCATCAACCGCCGCTGAATCCGCTCGCACGCCAGCCCATCACCACCCCTCTGGATGTCGGCGTGAAGGCCATCAACGGCATATTGCCGCTGGGTCGCGGCCAACGAATCGGACTGTTTGCGGGCAGCGGCGTGGGCAAGAGCGTGCTGCTCAGCATGATGACCCGTTATACCGATGCCGACGTGGTCGTGGTCGGTCTGATCGGGGAACGCGGACGCGAAGTTGCCGAATTCCTGCAACATACGCTCGGGGAAGCGGGACGCCGTAAGGCGGTTGTCGTGGTTGCCCCTGCTGATGTCTCTCCCCTGCTCAGACTCAGAGCCTCCCAGGTCTGTCACCGGATTGCCGAAAGCTTTCGCGATCAGGGCAAGCACGTGCTGCTGTTGATGGACTCACTGACCCGTTATGCCATCGCTCAGCGCGAAATCGCCCTGTCGTTGGGTGAACCGCCAGCCACCAAAGGATATCCCCCCTCCGTCTTCACCCAGTTGCCGCAACTGGTGGAGCGGGCAGGCAACGGCTATCACCCGGAAGGCAGCCTCAGCGCCATCTACACCGTGTTGGTCGAAGGGGATGACCACAACGATCCGATCGCGGACGCCGCGCGGGCGATCCTCGACGGTCACATTGTCCTGCGTCGTGATATCGCCGAACAGGGGATTTATCCGGCCATTGATGTCGCCGCGTCGGCCAGTCGCGTCATTCCGTTAATCTGCTCCACCGCCCAGGTTCAGCAAATCCAACGATTTCGCCGCTATTACAGCCTGTATCAACAGGTGCGCGAACTGATCCCGTTGGGCGGTTATCAGGCCGGTCACGACGAGGAAATGGACAAAGCCGTGACCCTGTTCCCGCAGATGCTGGAGTATTTACAGCAGCCTGCCCAACAGGGGGTAAACCTGCAACAGACCCAGACGTTGCTACAGGCGCTAATGGAGGAAGATAAACGATGAAATCCTTGAGTACATTGCACCGCCTGCAGAGCCACAAGCTGGACAATGAGAGCAAGGCGCTGACGACGCTGGAAACGCGCAACGTCGAACTCCAGCGTTCCCTCGACGTCCTCGGGCAGTATCGCCGCGAGATGTCGCGACTGCCCACCTACGGCTCGGCCTTTGCTCTGCATAACCGCAACATCATGCACCGCCAGTTGGGCGACCTCATTGATAAGCAGCACGAAGAAAAAGTCGCGCTCAAACTCTCCATCGCGCAACAGAAGAAAGTCGTGCTGGACGCCTTCGTCGCCAGAAAAAGCAGCGAGATCATCCTCGAACGACAGCGGGTCCGGCAGTCCTTTGAAACACAAAGGCAAGAACAAAAGATCCTGGATGAGCTGGCGCTCAACCAGGTGCGGCTCGCAGCGCGGGATAAGCGCTAAGCCGTAAACCCATCACAACCCTTTTTGAACCCTATTGAGACACACAACCATGCGTAAGCCACTTAAGATCGCCATCGATGACGGTTCGACCAACGTCAAGGTTAGCTGGATAGCCAACAAAACCCTGAAAAGCATCATCTCGCCTAACTCATTTCGCAAAGACTGGAAGAGCGCCGCCCTGCTCAAAGGCAAGATGGTCTACAACTACGAAATAGGGATCAACAAATACACCTACGATCCGACGTCAGAGAAGTCCCTCTCCACCACGCACATCGACTATCAGTATGGCGATCTCAACCTGTTGGCGGTGCATCACGCCCTGCTCCAGACCGGTCTTCCTCCCTGTGATGTCGCGATCACCGTGACGCTGCCCATTACCGAGTACTATCAGCAAGATGACTGTCAGCGTAACGAAGCGAACATTGAGCGCAAAAAGCAGAACCTGATGCGTCCCATCAGTCTGAATAAAGGGGAGCTGTTCAACATCGTCAGCGTTGATGTAATGCCCGAAAGCCTGCCCGCCATCCTTACCCGACTGGTCAATTCAGGGGTCAACCCGTACACCAAAACGCTGGTTATCGACTGTGGCGGAACGACCCTGGATATGGGGCTGATCGTGGGTGAATTTGACGAAGTTTCCGAGGTCTACGGCAACCGCGCGCTCGGTGTCTCCCTGATCACGGATGCCGCCCGCACCGCGCTGGCCGCCGCCGACAGCGACTCCAGCTATCTGGTGGCAAACGAACTGATCAAGCACCGCCACGATGATGTTTTTGTGCGTGAAGTGATCAACGATGAGTCGCAGATCCCCCGGATTCTGGAGAAACTTGAGCGCAAAATTGAGGAATTGGGGCACTTCGTTGCAGAAGAGGCGAAAAAGTTTGCCCGTAACCCTAACCGGGTCTACCTGGTCGGCGGTGGCGCAAACCTTATCTACCCCACCATTCAGGCCAGTTATCCCACCCTGGGCAAACGCGTGATCCTGGTCGAAGAGTCCCAATTCGCACTCTCTCGCGAAATCTGCCTCTACATCAGCGATGAAGATAAAGTGTTCAGCGAAACGCCGGTCACGTCAGAGGCAAGCAATGACTAATTCAGTCAGAGAAGTCCAGGTAACCCTCACGCTGGATCCACAGCAGGCGAGTGATAATCTGGCGCTGGCGACATTACAGCGCTGGTATCAGCGCGCTGAAATCCTGAACAAAGAGACGGACAATTTTGATTTCTTCAGTCTGCCGTTGCACAAAGACATCTATCTGTCAGGGTTGCTGCTGTGCCTGCTTGACCCCAATCTGGTCAAATTTCTCTCCCGAAATCTGCAAGTTAACAATCTGAACAGCGAGTTTCTCCAGCACAGTCTGGAGGAACACCGGCTCATCGCCGGTCGCGAGGCGTCAACGGCGGAACCGTCCGGACAGTTGACGCCGGACGAGCTGGCCACCCAGATTGCCGATAAGCTCAACCCGTTGCTCAGCGCGCTGGGTAAAGCGACGGGTCAACGTAAGCTGCGAGATGCGTTGCAAGCCAGCGTCGATATGCTGGCGCAGCAGTTGCAGGAACAAAACGGGCTTTTACAACAGCAGGCACATCTCCTCGACAAACTGACGCATGTGGGTGGGCAGGTTCAGTCAGCCCCGGCACCGGGTCATTCCCCGGCTCCCCAGGTTTCCGGAGAGGTCCAGCGGCATGATCTTTCGGAAACGGCAGCCAAAGTGCGCAAAGTCAGGGCAAAAGGCATCTTCTGATGCCCCCATCCCCGGCGTTACCGGCAGACCGCGTATTCCTCGCGACGTCTGCCGTACCCACCTTTATTTGATCCGGAGTTCTATTATGTATCTACTCTGTCTGTTGCTGTTACCGCTGCCCGCGCTGGCGGCGCCGCTGAACCAGGACATTAGCGCCTTCAAGCCGTGGTTTATCACCTGCCTGGCCGTTCTGCTGATCGGTGCCGTGGTATTTCTGCTGGCGAGGAAGAGAGCGCGCACGAACTGGCGAAGCGGAGGAGAGATGCGGATCCAGTCGGTACTTTCATTGGGCATGAAAGAGAAACTGGTGCTGGTACAGGTGGAAGACCAACGTTTACTGCTGGGAATCACCCAACAGCAGATCACCCTAATCAGCAACCTGACCCGGGAAGATCCTCAGCCGCCGCCTGCGGAGTTTGCGCAAGTCTTTGAAACCCTCGGCGCATCCGACAGCGATAAAAAATAGTCCTGGACGGCTCAGGGCGACGTCGTCTGTGGTGTGACGGGATTCTCCGTCTTCACCCGATTCCACTGACTCAGTGGCTCAATGCTGGAACGCCAACCGAGAGACGTTGTCTGCGGCAACGCCGTTTTCTTCGCCCCCTCATCCTGGGTGCTCTTTTTGTCGTTCGCCGGACGCGCTGAATAGAGATCCACCGCCCCTGGCGTTCTCTGCCACAGCCCAACACCCCATCCCAGGGATTCCAGATCCTTGTCGGGGAGCGCTCGCCGCTTTGCAATCTGGGGAGGTGCTTTCTCTTGCGGCTGGGGGAGATTGTCACTGCGAGTCCCCAGCACCTGACGCGCCCGTACACCCCATCCCGCTGGTAGCAACAAGGCAACGCGGCTGCCCCGGGGCGCTACCGCATTTTCCAGACCCGCATTGTAAAAACCCAACTCTTCCGTACTGCGCCCGAGTTTTCTGGCCAGCCAGGCCAGACTGATGCCATCTTCAACATGCAGAGCGACCAGACGGGACGCCTCGGGTACTGCGGGTAACTGAAGATGGCCGGTCCGGTATAAGCGCACCAACGCCAGTAACCTGGGCACATACTGTCTGGTTTCGTCTGGTAAAGACAGGGACCAAAAATCGGTCTGTCTGCCCTTCGCTTTGTTTTGTTCGATAGCATTCTGAACCGTCCCTTCCCCGGCATTGTATGCAGCCAGTGCCAGTAACCAGTCACGTCCGAACAAGTTATACAGATAACTCAGATAATTGAGCGCCCCACGGGTGGAGGAGATCAAATCCTTGCGCCCGTCGTACCAGTCATAGCGGATCACACCATACTGCTTCGCCGTTTTGGGCATCAACTGCCAGGGGCCGACCGCCCCCGCAGGCGATTCGGCATACGGGTCGTAGCCGCTCTCGACAAGCGGCACAAACAGCAGTTCCAGCGGCAATTTGCGCCGCTGGAGTTGGGTAACGATGAAGCGGATGGAGGGGGCTGAGCGCGTCATCAGCCCCTGGATCCTGACCGCTTCTTTGCGATAAAGACCCTCATATAACGCCACGTTCGGGTGACGCGACTGCCAGTTCATGGCCTTCCCTTCCCCCTGTCGGGGGGGGACTTCCTGCGACATGAGCGGGAGCGACAGGGTCAACAGTCCCCCGGCCAGCATCGCCTTAACCCAGGATCCCTTTGACTTCAATGTGGAGTTCATCGGGAACCTCGTTAAATGACAGAACGTGCAGCCCTTTGGCAAAGGTGCGGGCATAACGGGCGAGCAGAGGACGTAATTGTGGTAGCACCAGCAAGATCGGCGACCACCCCTGCAACGACATCTGCTCCTTCACACTGGGCATACGGTTTTGCAACTGCGCCAGTAACTGAGGCTCGATAGGGAAGCTGTCAGCCGGTACACCGCCGTTGCGTTGCGCCTGCGTCGCGGCATTGAGCAGAATGTTCTCCAGCTCGTCAGAAAGGGTGAAGACTTGCACCGTCGTCGTCGTCCCGATCAACCCATGCAGGATCGTGTGGCGCAGGGCGCAGCGAACTTCCGCCGCCAGTAACATGGGGTCTTTGGTGATTTCGGCCCCATCCACCATGCTCTGGGCGATCGTCCGCACGTCCATCAGGGAAACCTGATCGGTCAATAAATTGCGGTAGACCTTCAACTGCTGGTTTGCCGTCAACTTAGCGGTAAGATCCTCGGCCAGTTTGGGCGCCATCTGGCTGAGTCTCTGCTGGAGATGGTGTACATCGTCAAGCTGCAACAGGACGCCGATATTGCTGCGGATGATCTTACTGATGTGAGTACCAATGATGGTCGCAACATCGACAACGGAATAGCCTAAGTTGAGCGCTCTGGCTTTGTCGGCAGGCTGGATCCAGACCGCATCCATGCCATAAACCGGCTCCTTGGCCAGATAGCCTGGGATCTCCCCCAGCAACTCCCCCGAGTTAATCGCCAGCAGTCTGTCCAGCATGACGTCCGCCACGGCGACCTTAACCCCATTAAGATAGATGGCGTACTGGTTTGGTTTGAGCCCCATGTTGTCCCTGACCCGGACTTCGGGGAGCAGAAAACCGGCTTGTTCGGAAAGCGTCTGGCGCACGCCACGCAAGCGTTGCAGTAATTCAGCCCCCTTGTCCCGGTCGACGAGGTAGATCAGTTGATAACCCAACTCCAGCCTGAGCAGATCGGTATACGGGATGTCCCCCCACCCCAGCTCATTCTCGATGGGGCGGGTAAAGCGCTCCATCTGATCCTGATCGGCAGGTGCGACTTTTTCTGCTTTTTGTTTTCGGCTGCGCCAGGCGGCATAACCCAGGATACCGGCAAACAGCAGGAAGACCAGGGTCGGCATTCCCGGCACCAGCCCCATCACCAGCATAACGGCGGCGGCGGTCATGATCACCGCTGGAGAAGCCAGCAACTGCTCACCGAACTGGACGGTGATATCTTCGTCAGAATCGGAGACGCGGGTGACCACGATAGCCGCAGACACCGCCAGCATCAGCGAAGGAATCTGCGCCACCAGGCCATCACCGATGGAGAGCAGGCTATAGACGCTCATGGCCTCAGAGAAGCTGAGCCCATGCTGAAAGACCCCGATAGCGACCCCACCGAAGAGGTTGATAAACAGGATCAGAAGACCGGCGATCGCATCCCCTTTGACAAACTTGGAGGCACCGTCCATCGAGCCATAGAAGTCGGCTTCCCTGGCAATCTCGTCCCGTCGTTCCTTGGCCTGGCGCTGATCGATCATTCCGGCATTCAGGTCGGCATCGATAGCCATCTGCTTACCGGGTAAAGCGTCGAGGGTGAAGCGGGCAGCGACTTCCGAGATACGCTCGCTGCCCTTGGTGATGACAATAAAGTTAATGATCATCAGGATGAAGAACACCACCATCCCCACCACATAGTTGCCGCCAATCACCACCTTACCGAACGACTCGACGACCTTACCGGCGGCATCAGGAGACTCATGACCAAACTGCAGCACCACGCGGGTTGACGCCACGTTCAGACACAGGCGTAGCAACGTGGCAATCAGCAATACGGTCGGGAAGATCGAGAAATCAAGTGGCCGCCGGACAGACAGGGCGACCAGCAGCACGATGATGGAGAGCACGATGTTGAAGGTGAAAAAACCATCCAGCAAAAACGCAGGCAATGGCAGCACGATCATCGCCAGGAGCGACAGGATAAGCAAAGGTATCGCAATAAAACTGCGCGATGTACCGGAAAAAAGAGTGGTCAAACGTTTCACGGGGTCACCATCAATATCTTAATGAGTCTGGGATCTCGACTGACGAGAGTGGCGCTGGCTGGTCGCCCTTGCCCTGACGAAAGGCCTTCAGACGCAGCACATGGTGCAGCAATTGCGCCATGATGACGTACAGGCCGGGGGGGATCTGTTGGTTCACACGGGTCGTGTGATAGACGGAACGGGCCAGAGCGGGGATCTCCAGAACCTCCACGCCCAATGACTGCGCCAGAGATCGCATCTGCAGCGCCATATAGTCTTCCCCCTTGGCAATCACAAAGGGAGCATCGCAGCGCGCCGGATCGTATTTGATAGCAACCGCATAGTGAGTCGGGTTCATCAGCAGCAGATCGGCATCCGGTAAGGTACGACGCATTGAACGCATCGCCATCGACATCTGGATCCGCCGGATACGCCCTTTTATTTCCGGGTTACCCTGCAGATTTTTGTGCTCCTCTTTCAGCTCCTGTTTGCTCATCCGAAGCCCGCGCAAATGGTTCCATTGCTGGTAAGGAGCATCAAGAATACCGATCGCCAACATCGCCAGCGCCATATAAAAAATGCCATCGACCAGGATGGCCATTCCCATTCTGACGGAATCCTTCAACCCGATATAATAGAGGGCGGCAATAGTGTCTGATTCAGTCCTGACGTACAGCAGAACGGTGGCGGAAATCACGACTATTTTCAGTACCGACTTGGTAAATTCAGCCAACGACTGCATGCCAAAGATCCGTTTAAATCCCTTCATTGGACTTACCCTGGAGAATTGGGGAAGCAGGGGTTCCAGGGAAAAATTCCATCCGCCCATCACGATGTGCGCCAGTACGCCGACGGCAATAATGAGCCCCGCCAGCGGTAACAGCGCCAGCAGTGTCTCAATGAGACTCTGACCCAGGTGGCTGAGCATCTGAGCGGGATCGTGAACCTCCTCATGGGTCAGGGACAAATTAAACGTCAGTATCTGACTCAACGCGTTACCCAACCGGGCAAAAAGCGGCAGCGCCAGAGATGCGATGACGACCAGGATGATCGCCATGCCCAAATCTTTGGAGCGTGGAATTTGCCCCTTGTCGCGCGCTTTGCCAAGCCGGTGCGACGAGGGCTTCTCGGTTTTTTCCGAACTCATCCCTCACCCCCGTAATAGCCGCGCACGCTGAGGAATATGCTGTGCGCCAGATCGGAAAATCGATCCGGTAATCCACTGATAATTAGCAAAATACAAAATAACCCGCATAACAGGGCCATAGGAAAACCCAGGACAAAGATATTGAGGGACGGAGCGACCCTTGAGAGCACCCCAAAGGTGAAGTTGACCAGATACATCGCAACCATCGCCGGCAACGACAGCATCAGCGCAGCCGCCAGCAGCCAGGAAAACAGCTGGATCACGCTGGAAGAATCCACGTTGAACGGACCAGAACCTACCGTCCAGACCCTGAAACTCTCAACCAGCACCTCCAGCATTACCAGGTGGCCATTCATACTGGCGTAGAGCAACAATCCCATATTGCTGAAGAAACTTCCCAGCACCGGAATGGCAAGGCCATTAACGGGGTCATTCATACGCGCCATGCTCAGGCCCATCTGCATGGAAAGCAGCTCGCCAGCCATGACCAGCACCTGAATCAGACACACCGGAAATAGCGCCATCATCGCCCCGAGAAAGATCTGCTCCAGGCTCAGCAAAACGGCATTCAACGACATAGGATCGACAGCAGGCATGGCGGGCAACAGGGGGGCCGCCAGTACGGCAATCAGAAACGCCAGCAAGACGCGAACCTGGATGGGAATCAGCGGGTATCCCAGCAACGGCAGGACGGCAAAGGCGCTGCCAATCCGTAAGAATGGCCACCAGACACGCCCCCATGCCTGCAATAATTCCGCAGCAGATATCTCAAGCATGGTCAGCGCAGGGATAAAAGAATGTACTGATTGATGCTGGAGAAGAGCTCCAGCACTTGTCTGACCATCCACTGTCCCGCGAAGACGATCATCAGCATCGTCACGACAAAGCGGGGCAGGAAACTCAGGGTCTGCTCCTGGATTTGGGTCACCGCCTGAATAATGCTCACCAGCAACCCCACCAGCATGCCCGGCAGAACAATGATGCAGACCAGCATGATGATGGTGTAAGTCGCCTCCACCATCATCGCCATCAGGTTATCGGGCGTCACTGAATCCCCCCGAAGCTCATCGAGAGGGTGTTGACCACCATACTCCAGCCATCTGCCAGGACAAACACCATCAATTTGATCGGCAATGAGATGATGATGGGGGAAAGCATCATCATCCCCATCGACATCAGTACCGTGGCCACCACCATGTCAATGACCACAAACGGAATGAACAGCATGAATCCTATCTGAAATGCCGTCTTCAATTCGCTCAGTACGAATGCGGGCATCAGAATAAAGAAATTGACCTCCTGCGCCGAGGTCGTACGCGCCTCTCCCGCCACCCTCAGCATCAAATCCAGATCGGTCTTTCTCGTCTGCGCCAGCATAAATTTACGCAGCGGTTGCTCAGCCCTGGATACCGCCTGCATCAGCGTCATCTTGTCTTCGTCGTAGGGGACGAAAGCATTTTGATAAATGTCCTGCCAGACGGGTTTCATCAGCAACAGGGTCATACTGAGCGCGATAGAGATCAGCAGACGATTCGGGGGAGAACTCTGCAAACCTATCGCCTGGCGCAATATCCCCAAAACAATAATGATTCGGGTGAAACAGGTCATCAACAACAGCATGGAGGGAAGCAGCCCCAGCACGGTCATCAACAGCAGGACCTGTAACTTGACCGAAAAGTCCTGCTGACCCTCGCCACCGGTAATGGTCAGGAGAGGGACGTCGCTGGCAAAGGCGGATGCTGGCACCAGGGTGAACAACAGGAGAAGCGCTGTTTTCATTACATCACGCCAGCTTTGACCAGTTGATGTCATCAAACAACTCGGTCATCCGCAATCCGTAGTGACCCTCGACGATGACCACTTCGGCGGCACCGATCAACACCCCATTGACCTTCACATCCAGCGGCTGGTGGCTCAGCTTATTCATTTGAACGACAGCCCCTTCGGCCAGCGTCATCAACTCTTCCAGCGGGATCTCAACGCTTGCGACTTCGAGGGAAAGCGTCACCGGTAAGCGATGGAAGAAAGATAAAGGACGCTTTTCAACGACTCTCTCTTCTGGCGCGCTCTCGTTAAGTGCGTCGCCCTCGCTGGCAAACAGATCGTCAAATCCCTCAACATCCAATCCGGCCATATCCAGATCCATTTTCGATTCTTTAGCCATTCAAAACCTCCAGAGGGTATTTAAGGTGTCTGTTGAGACACGTCATGCAGTTGAAATGCCAGGTGCCCATTGCGATCATAGAGTTGACCGACACCGATTGAGAAACTCCCACAGCCCAGCGTCACCCGCTCCAGCGGTGCAACGGGAAGCACTTCCCCTCGCAGAAATTGCTCCAGCTCGACCATCGTCAGTTTGGTACTGAACAAGGTCGTCTTGAGCTGGACAGGAATTTTTCGCAATGATGCTTCCAGCTGTGGCCGGGTAATGGGCGATGCCACCGGCTTCGGGTCAGTCACCTTCTCCAGAAGTTCAGAAAACGCCATGTGCCAGTAGAGGGTAAGCGGCCAAGATTGATCCTGAAAAACCAGCCGCAACGTCAGGCATAACCCTTTTTTTTCCGGGGAATCAGTAGGTTGCTGCTGCCAGTCCAGATCGTGCAAAGCGGGATATTCCGTTCTGACCCCCTGGGTCAGGGTCTGTCCCATCCGATTCAGAAAACGTCGCTCAGTTTCACTTGGCGGCTGATCGCCGTTCGCCTCAATCTGCGCCCCTGGCTTGAGGCCCAGCGCCGTTTCCGTCATCGCGGTCACCGCCGCCCGATGTACGCCAAAACGAAACATTTTTCTGGCACGACCGCCGTGCGGCGCGAGTGCGGCGCACCACACCCACTGTTCTCGTTCGACGGGGGATAATTCACGAAATGTCAGTTCAAGCGGCTCAACGCGAAGACAGCCAACGGAACGCAAAAATTGCTCCAGTATCCTCGAGATCCTCTCCATCGCACCGTCCACAGAGGCGTGCAATAAGCGGAATTCCTGTACCTGCCCTAATTCTATCGTGGGGAAAAGATTGCCTTGCTCAGGTGCAATGACTTGACCTTTATTCTTTTGTGTCTTGTTAGCCATGAAATTTACTTATCATTAACAATGAGTATGCAATACCAATAATTCAGGAGGATAACCGGCGAGTTTTCGCTGTTTTAGAGGTGAATACACTCACTCTCTCCCATTCCTCTTTTACGTTGAGACCTCATAAACAAGCGCATCACAATGCAACCAGAGGCTCTTGAGTTCGTACGGGAACGGTTTTAAACAACCAAACTTGCCTTTTGAACCTCATTCGGCAGGGCTTTTCTATCTTTTAAGAAATGTTGTATTGCTAAAGGTCCTGTACATGAACAATGCCAGGTGATTGAACTGCGAAAAAACCACATCAAAATACATACCACCACGCAGCACGTTGGGTGCAACTTACAATATTTAGATCGATAAATTCTGAATTACACATGCCTAACAGAAGCTGTACGGAGGGTGATTTTTTTAGAAATCGCTATCGATTTAAGGGGTTGCATTGATGCAATCCCCCTTTTATACATTAACCCCTGACGGGCGGGAGTTCGGAGGGCACGAAAAGGCCTCGCGGGGTGGCGGAAAATATGTCTGCTGTCGTGGATCAATCCAGGCCAGAAAAGCGTTTAAAAACCCGCGTGTCTGCAATGTTTTTTCTCTTTTGTTCCTGTACTGTTTTCATCGTCAGAATCGAGCCCGTTAATTGTCATGACATCACAATTGAATTTGATGGCAATATTTCACCTAAACCATATAAGGAAACCCATTAAGATGGTTCACCAAACCCGAATGATGAAAAAACTACTCCTTGCCAGCAGCCTGCTGATTGCGTCTACCTCTTTGTTCGCGGCTGAGCACTGGATTGATGTTCGTGATGACAGCCAGTTTCAGGAAAACCATGTCAGTGGCGCCGTGAATATTCCCCTTTCCCAGATTGACCAACGCATCAGTGAAGTCACTCAGGATAAAAACGACACCCTGCATCTGTATTGCAATACGGGCAATAAGTCCGGTAAAGCCCAGGCCTTACTCAAAGATATGGGCTATACCAATGCCGTGAATGAAGGTGGTCTGAAGGAAGTTGAAAAAACGCAGACGATGGTCAAAAAGTAATGCCGGAAATTGGCTGAACATTCCCTATTCTGGTGGTTTTTGAAGTTTGTCGCTTCATAATGGCCACCACTCTACTCGCCTAAAAACCCACGTTAATTTGCCCTTTTCACGCATTAAACGCCGCCTGTCCCCGGCCCCTTATCGCTGAATTTAAGAAAGAGATGACTCGTCAGGTTATTTCGTTTCTGAGCCACGAAGCGTTTCACAGACAGTCTGTACTCGTGGCTGCGACCTTACCACTGAATAGTCACACTAATAATGTTTTTTAAACAATAACAGATTCGGTCACCCTCTTTTGATGGCAAGATGGTAAAACGATAAAGTTAACTTGCGGTACAGAGACAATGTTATGCCGTTTGGTCTGCTAAAGAAGCGTCGATTCAAATACCGACTGGTTCGCGCCATTCTGGTGGGGTTATTTTGTATCCTGTTAGGGTTAGTCAGCACCTTCTGGCAGACGGCATCAAATCTCAAGCGAACCACCACCCTGCGGATGACCCACGCCCGACAACTGGTCGAAGGGACGCTGGACAGCGCCAAATATGCGTCGCTCGCCGTAAAAGATAATCTCGGCAAACCCTGTCTTGAGTCAGTGGAATTCCAGCTCAGGATGCAGGTGGCATACTCACAGGACGTGCGTAGCGTCAATCTGGCTCAGGGAAACAAAATTTACTGCTCATCTCTGTACGGTAACAATTTAGAAAATATCAACGTTGATAATTATACCAACGGGATGCTCTATCTGATGAGCGACACCCGGGTCAGAAAAGGCCAGCCGCTGATTATCTATCGGATGGTCCTCGGCAATGACAGTATTGTGGTCAGACTCTATGGCGATCACATTCTTTCCGAACTCAATGTGATGAGCATCAATTTGCCGCTGGGCCTGGCCGTCGGTCAACAGCAGTGGCAGACATCTACGGTTCCTCAGTTCTCATCCAGCATGTCGGGGTATCTGGAGCAGGCCTCGACCCGATATCCTTTCCGGATAGTGACCGTTATTTCCCCGGCGAATTATGTCCATTACTTCTGGATCTTCTCCCGGTTCACGCTTTTCGCCTGGCTGTTACTGGCCGTTATTGTGGGTTTTGGTGTATTTCGTTGGTCAGGTCGATATATCACGCCAGAACATGAATTGCGGCAGGCACTGGAACTCCAGGAGTTTATTCCCTATTTCCAGCCGGTGGTCTCCGGAGAGCATACGCACTGGATCGGTTGCGAGATTTTAATGCGCTGGTCACATCCTACACTCGGCATTATCCCACCGGACCGTTTCATCCCGTTGGCGGAAAGCTGTAACCTCATTATGCCGATGACCCAGATGTTGATGACCCAGGTGCGTAAACAGTTTGTACCGCTGGTTCATTTGCTGCCGAAGGATTTCCATTTCGCATTCAATATCAGCGCCAGTCAATTAAAAGACTTCAATCTGGTGGAGGACTGCCGGGCCTTCATCCAGGCATTCAGTGACAATCCGGTTAAGCTGGTTCTGGAGCTCACCGAGCGGGAATTACTGGTCACGGATAGCGCAACGGAAAGACTGGTGGCGGAACTGCACAAGCTGGGAGTACTGATCGCCATTGATGATTTCGGCATGGGGAATTCCAGCCTCAAGTATTTGCAAAGCTTCAACGTGGATGTCCTGAAAATCGACAAAAGCTTTGTCAGCAATATTGGCATTGATTCGCACTCTGTTCATATCATCGACAATATCATCGATCTGGCCTCCCGATTACACCTGCAAACCGTGGCGGAAGGGGTAGAAAATGAAGTTCAGGCCGCGTATCTGAAAGCGCGTAACGTGACGTTTTTGCAGGGGTATTTATACGGTAAGCCCATCCCCATGGAAGATTTCGCCAGACAATTTTACGCGTCTGTTTAAGGCATTCTGGTGAACACGGGGCAACGAATGACACGCGACTCAGCCGCGTTTTAAAAGCCTCATTGAGAAAGCGCAGCGTACAGTTGGCGCGCGCTTTTCTGTAGGTGTGACACCGGGTTACGGCCAATCAGGACAAACTGATATCCCCTTCTGCTCCACCAGGCAATATTCATGCTGTGGCGCTGCTCACTGCGAATCTCCGTCGAATTTCCGCCTTCCTGTGGCGAAATGCACAGCGCCATCGGGCCGTAATCGACGTGCACCCAGGCAATCTGGGCGATAGGCATCTTGTCGTAGCGCAGCATCCGCACCATTTTCAGCTCCGCGCCATGAAGTTCGAGCTGCTGCTCACGCAGTTGTAGCCCGACATCCTGAGCGGCGCGAGCAAGCCCGCGCTGCAAAACCGGCGCTGAACTGTCCATATCCAGCAACGTCTCAACACTGTAAAGCGCCATATATTGCGCCTCGAGATCGCGAATATGTTCGTTTTCGCTTCGTGCGCTGTTCAGCGGGCGCACCAGATAGCCAACCCCCGCCCCCATCACCAGAAAACCGATCGAGGCGGCCACCAGCGTGCGTCGACGGATACCTGACGCTGGCGCAGGGGTTTTATTCAGATACCTCTCCAGGTTTTCCTGCATCCGCGCGAGCGGAGCTTCATCGAGCAAGGGGGCAAACGCGCGTTTAAAGTCCTGATTGCTTTTCATCAGTTCCGCGGTCCGTTCGGAAAGTTGCTCATCACTTCGCAACTGCGCCTCAAACGTACGCGCATCGTCCTGGCTCATCTCTCCGTCAAGCCACGCAACAATGGCATCGTCGTTATACGGAGGATATTTCATGGATGTCTCTCCCTTTTTGGAGGCTGCGCATCAGCGGATTTAGCCAGCGTTGCCCGTGCCGTCGCCAGTCGGCTCATTATCGTGCCAATCGGAACCGCTAACGTCTGGGCCGCCTCCTGATAGGTAAACCCTTCAACATAGACTAAAAATACCGTATTGCGCTGCGCTTCCGGCAGCGCATTTACCCGCTGCATGATGGCCTGGTAATGCAGGCAGGCGTCATCCTGCTCACGGTAATCCGGGGCAATTAAATCTTCGCTGGCGACGAACCCCTGCCCCATTCGCACATGCCGCGAGCGCAGCTCAGAGATCCAGATGGAATGCAGGATGGAGAATAGCCATCTGTCGATGCGCGTACCAGACGTGTACTGCGCGCCCCTCTCGAGCGCGCGTACACAGGTGGACTGAACCAGTTCTTCAGCAAGATCCCGGTCGCGCGACAATACCAGTCCATAACGCCAAAGACGCGTCAGATGAGCGGCAAGCTGCTGGCGAACGTCGCTGGTGGTAATGATTTTGCCCTCAATGATCAGGATTCTGGATGACCGTCGATCGCGGCCTGAAGATCGCGATATTCCTCGCAGCTCTGCCCGCAAATCCCGGCAATGATCTTAAGCTGCTCTTTTGCCAGGTCCGGACGCCCTTTCACCATCCAGGCCTCGCCGAGATATTCCCTCGCTTTAGCATAGTTGGGTTCAAGCGCCAGCGAGCGCTGATAATAGCCAATGCCTTCATCCGTGCGGCCAAGCTTACGCGTGGCGTAACCGCGATAGTTCCAGGCCTCAGCCGTATTGCTATTTTTGAGCGTATCCAGCAGGTTTAACGCCGCCTGATACTCGCCTTTTTTCGCCAGGTGATAAGCATAATTCGTTTTATCCTCGTCACTCAGGCTACCGGTTTTTTCAGGCACGCACTTCTTGCTGACACTGTCATAGACCTGCCCTGACGGGCAGTCAGGCGTTTTGCTATTGCTATCATTATTCCCCATAGCCAACACCTGTGGCATTTGCAGACAAATGAGCAGCAGGGGAAGAACCATAAAGGGGGCAGTACGACGAGGATAAGCGTTAGCGTTCATTTTCGACTCCTGGATGAGTGTGGCAGGTGAACAATGAGTAAACGCCTGAGCACCGCTTTCTATTCGTGGGAATGGCTTCTTTCTTTGCGCGTTGCATAATTCACCTGACATTCCCGGCAGGTGCGGGGAACACGTCCTCCAGGTTGAGGCGCGACAGCCGGTCGACGGTTTATCCCCGCTGGCGCGGGGAACACATGGATGGAAAAGTCAAAACAGGACGTGAAGCCGGTTTATCCCCGCTGGCGCGGGGAACACGGGTAAGGAATGCCTTTAATCTCAACTTCATTCGGTTTATCCCCGCTGGCGCGGGGAACACAAAAAAATGATGCTGTATTTCATTTTGAATTCCGGTTTATCCCCGCTGGCGCGGGGAACACGGTCGGCATTAGCACCTGCGCCGCCGCAAATCCGGTTTATCCCCGCTGGCGCGGGGAACACGGGCGCGGCTGCGTGAATGAATTAGACAAGCGCGGTTTATCCCCGCTGGCGCGGGGAACACTTCGCCTGGAACGTTCTGTTTTTTGCTACATCCGGTTTATCCCCGCTGGCGCGGGGAACACCCAAATCCCATCGAGATATAAACTTTGACACCCGGTTTATCCCCGCTGGCGCGGGGAACACATGATAACCAGAAAAAAGCCATCATTCCGTGACGGTTTATCCCCG
>NZ_JBWKVL010000016.1:44181-97930 GCF_059421685.1 Citrobacter sp. GW821-FHT02E08
CTGGCGCGGGGAACACGTCGATAAGCTCCGCGCGGTTACGCTGGCTTACGGTTTATCCCCGCTGGCGCGGGGAACACAGAGGCTGAGGTTATCCCCCCCTCCCCGGTACCGGTTTATCCCCGCTGGCGCGGGGAACAGGTTATTTTCCGATTGAGGCGGCCTAATAGTCACGGTTTATCCCCGCTGGCGCGGGGAACACGAAAATAAAGATCCAAATATTCCAATTGCACACGGTTTATCCCCGCTGGCGCGGGGAACACATGATAACCAGAAAAAAGCCATCATTCCGTGACGGTTTATCCCCGCTGGCGCGGGGAACACGTCGATAAGCTCCGCGCGGTTACGCTGGCTTACGGTTTATCCCCGCTGGCGCGGGGAACACCAGCAGGGAGAGCCAGCGCATGTTGGCATGGACGGTTTATCCCCGCTGGCGCGGGGAACACACGCTGTCTGCCCTTCTCCGTGCATCCAGATACGGTTTATCCCCGCTGGCGCGGGGAACACGATTCCATCACTGTACCGATGGCCACCAGTGTCGGTTTATCCCCGCTGGCGCGGGGAACACCGCGACGGTTACAATCACCTCTGCAATGGATGCGGTTTATCCCCGCTGGCGCGGGGAACACCAGCGTCAGGCGGCTCAGGGGTAATCTGTGGCCGGTTTATCCCCGCTGGCGCGGGGAACACCGGTACTCGCGTTTCAGCTGAGCAGTCTCTGGCGGTTTATCCCCGCTGGCGCGGGGAACACATCAGGTAATTGTACTGGTATGCGCCATCATCCGGTTTATCCCCGCTGGCGCGGGGAACACCAATCTACCATTCACACGGGAAGCGATTAAATCGGTTTATCCCCGCTGGCGCGGGGAACACGATTGGGATGCCGTCATCGTTGCGCACTCAAGCGGTTTATCCCCGCTGGCGCGGGGAACACAAGTACAGGACGCGCGTCACTCGTTTGATAACCGGTTTATCCCCGCTGGCGCGGGGAACACGACCTCGGCAAACTTCATCAGCTGGTTCAACCCGGTTTATCCCCGCTGGCGCGGGGAACACTGCAAGCCAGTCTGAAAACCTCGTAGTTATCGCGGTTTATCCCCGCTGGCGCGGGGAACACTCATTCCCGCCCCTTAGACGCTTATGCGTGAGCGGTTTATCCCCGCTGGCGCGGGGAACACAGTGATTGCAGAGAAAAATTAACGTCGTATGCCGGTTTATCCCCGCTGGCGCGGGGAACACATGATCCCACTGTCCGTAAATAGTTTTGCTTACGGTTTATCCCCGCTGGCGCGGGGAACACGGAAGAACTCCCGACATTCCTCGTGTGAGTTCAGGTTTATCCCCGCTGGCGCGGGGAACACAGCGTGAATGTGGACGCACTCCCCGCAGTAAGCGGTTTATCCCCGCTGGCGCGGGGAACACCCCTGCTTTGCCTGGCACTTGGCGGAGCAATGCGGTTTATCCCCGCTGGCGCGGGGAACACAGAGGATATGGCGGATGAACGGTGTCGAATATCGGTTTATCCCCGCTGGCGCGGGGAACACTAGCCCTGAATATTTGTAAACACCATTTCACTCGGTTTATCCCCGCTGGCGCGGGGAACACTCTTGAACTATGTAACTGATTTCAAATAGCTTTATCTACATAAAAATTCCACCAACTTTTCCTTGTTTTTAAAGAACAGTAACCTATTGATTTTCAACAGGGTAAAATGCCACTAGCCTTAAACCATCCAGGTCTACCGGCATGCGCCTGTTTTCACCCCATGTTTGAAAATCAAATCCTGATTCGTTATTCACCGCCCAGGCCATAACGATATTACCGGTCTGGGCTAGTTCGGTTATCTGCAACCAAATCATTTCACGAACTTTGCGAGAAACCTCTCCCACATAAACACCCGATCTCACTTCGAGTAACCAGACCGCGAGACGCCCCCTCAAGCGCGGTGGGACATTTTCGGTAACAACGACAAGCATACTCATGGTTCTACCCCCGATGCCCCGCATCCCCAATAGAAACAGGTTCAGGTATCGCTGGAGGCTGAGCATCTTCAAACGGTTTTGGTAACGCGATCTCCCCGGCAGCCAGAACCTCTTCTATCAATGGGATTAATCGCGCCAGCGTTTTTTGACTACGAAAAACATCACGGCAGGCCAGACGTACTTCCTTATCCGGGTTGAGAGGTGTTTGTGCCGCTATCTCAAAGGCAAGGGGAACAACGCCCTCAAATTTCACAATATCCGCAATATCGTAAACAAATGAGAGTGGTTTACCTGAATGGACAAAACCAATGGCGGGTGCATAACCCGCTGCCAGAATAGCCGCCTCGGTGATGCCATAAAGACAGGCTGTAGCAGCACTTATGCACTGATTTACCACATCACCTTTTTCCCAGTCTTTTGGGTCATAGCGACGGCCATTCCACTTCACACCGTAACGTTTCGCCAATAAAACATAAGTCTGGCGAACGCGTGCACCTTCAATTCCCCGTAATTGCTCAACAGAACGCCTGCTGGGTGCTGGCTCACCAAAACGCAATTCAAACATTTTGCGCACAACTTTAAGACGCAAATCTTCATCCAGCGCCAGTTTTGCCTGGTACAGTAATCTGTCCGATCGCGCACCACCCGGCTGACCACTGGCATACATTCGCACCCCGGCTTCCCCTACCCAAACAAGCAAGGTTCCGGTTGTTGCGGCCAGACGCACCGCGGAATGCGAAATTCGGGTGCCCGGTTCAAGCATAATGCAGGCTATCGACCCCACGGGAATATGTGTACGTATGCCTGTTTTATCGATAAGGACAAAAGCGCCGTCAATGACATCAATCTGACCATACTGAAGGAAGATCATCGACGTACGATCTTTTAAAGGGATGGGTGATAAGGGGATGTAGCTCATCTTACCCCCGACGAATCAGCATCAACCCACACCCCATCGCTTTGCTTTTACCCAGCCCGTTTTTCAGTGTCTGCATAAAAAGTGAAGCATTTGTCACGGTCAGGTTTCCGGCAAAATCCACGGCGGTGAACGTTACAGGGCGCTCGCCTGACTTACGGGCAAAACACTGGCGCTGCTGACCCACCACGTTTACTTCCAGCGGATCAATCGCAAAGCCCCCTCTTTCACCCTGTGCCTTTAACCACACAATGGCGGCTTCACGTTGCCTGGCGGCAAATTCGCCAGGGTCTACCCCTTGTAATTTGGCCTGATATTTTGCATCCATTAATACATCGCTTCGCTTACCATTACGCGTCACGACTGGATTGGCCCGTAAAGCGAAAACCAGTGTCATGCCATCCACCAGTTGCGGAGTGAATGGTTTCGTGCTGATAGAAAAAAGAGCATCTTCCGTAACAGGAGCAACATCCGAGAGCAGATAAAACCGCTCTCCTTGCGGCGTGGATTCATGGCGGAATAAAAACGGTCTTTCATTCTGCTGTGTGAAGAGTTGCCATAACCATTGATGGCTGGCATAAGGCCTGGAAACTTGCCATTTGTGCATCATGGCAGAAGGCAATTTCGTCAGGTCAAGTGAGACGCGGGAAAGGAACATTAGCCCTCCTCCGTAAGATAGCCAGAATGTTGTACGCGGGTCGTAAATTGCCAACGGCGCCGGCTGAGAGGTTGATCACTGCGCTGATGCGTGGCGAATTCTGATACGCCCTCATGCTCACCCTCCCAGACGCAAAATAACTGCGCGGAACTGATAGCGGCCAGTTCTTCACAATGAAAGCCGTAGCTTTCGTCTGTGTAAGCCCGATGAAACACCGCAGCCAGCGTTCCCTCGATAATCTGCGGATTTAATGGCAATGCTGGCGGGCAAGATTTCCGTCCCAAATACAGCGGAAATACGGGTGCCAATAGCGAGCTTGCCAGCACATCAAGCGTGAACGGTGCTTCAGGTGTTTCCCGCACGGCTATGTGATAACAGGCATCGCATCGGTATTCCCGTGAAGTCAGCATTGTTTCTGGTTCATCTGACGAAAGAATCAGTTCATCGCGACGTGTAGAGTAGCGGCGTTTGCGATTCTCTTTGGGCACCTGAACGGTATGGTAATCACGCACCCATTGCTCACGCGGTGAAAGTGGTCTGACCGCAAAATGATAGTGCTGATTAAAAACCTGAAGTTGCGGCTCATCTTCTCGCCTGATACCCAACGCAGCCGCCAGCAACCCAAGCAGTGCAGAGCGACTGGGTATAGCCGAGGTGTGGCGAACTTCCCCCACTGCGGCCTCTCCCCAGGAAACTAACGGCGCATAAAGTTGAAAGATCAGATATCGGGACATCATCACTCCTTACTGGCTGACAAAGTTCAGCAATTCCTGAAGGGTGCCATCGCCCGATTCCACATTCATTTCATACCGTTGTTCATCAGCCTGCTGCCCATACGCGCGAGTAAATTTCTGCTGTTGCTGCTGTAAGCGCGTTATCGCCTGAGCATGCTGGTCTTCGCCACGCACGGGGTTAAAAAATGCGACAGATAATGCACGCGGTTGCTGTGTTCCCTTTTCAGCCAGAACATAGGAGGCCCATGCGCGTGAAGCGAAGCTATTTTGTTTGCCACCCGGCGAAACGGTTAACGCTGTCTCAGTCAATGCGCGGAGGGTTCGCTGGACCAGTTCTTCGTTACCGTTTAGATTTTCCAGCAATAAATCGCGGCTAATGCAGATGTAGCTATAGAAAAGCGCCGATGCGAAGCCCTGCTCTCCCATATGGGCTGAACCTGAAGTCTCACTGCCGTTAAGGTCGTCTACGGCCGTAAAGAAATCCTCCTCAACGGTGACAGCACTTACCCCTAAGGCGTGTGCAACCTGGCAGGCCGCTTCTACATTGAACTCTGGTTTGGATGCCAGCATGCGGCCAAATAGCGCAATATCTACTGCCTGTGCATTAGCGCGCAGCAGTTTTAATTCTTCATCATTTGGTTCGCGTTTTTCGGCAATGATCAATGCAACCAGGTTATCAATCGCTTGATACTCTTCCGGGCTGATATGTACTAATTGTTCGATGTCGTACTTAGCATGAGGATCTTTAGCATTTTTCTCGTCTTTCTTCGGTGCACCAAATTGCTTAGCAATGGCTAATGCTGAAGAGTCGGCCAATTTACCCAACCCCGCATTATCGAGCTTAACAAATATCTCTCTTCCCAGGCGGCGAGTGCGGGTGCCGATATGCCCACTTAGCGCATCTTCAAAAACCTCCGACGTGCGCCAGGCGCGTTTCAGGCTTTGCGACGAAACACGCAAACGCTCAACGCCGCCCATAATGGCGGTTTTAGGGCGCCCCGTGTCGTCACGGTTTAAATTTGATGGAGCATAAGCGGTAAGAATGTGAAGCTGAATAAACGTTGTCATGATGATTATTCCATTAATTTTTAACTATTATTTTTCTGTCGCCAGCAAGTACTCACTAGCCCAGCGCACACTGAAACGGTTAAACGGGTTACTGTCGACAGGCATATTTTCTTCTCGCTGCTGCCATTCACGCATCCACAGAAGAATACCGTCGGCTAACGAAACGATATTGACGCCGTTATCGCCCCGTAACTTCACCGCCCGGGTGAGCTGGCTGCACAATTCGGCGGGTGTCCTGACGGCCAGCAGGCGATCAAAACGCAAGCGTGAAAGACAAGTCGAACCGTTGATTTGTTCGCCAAGCTGGCGAGCAAAGCTCGTTTTTGGCTCATCCTTTCGTGCGTGGGCGACAACATAAGCCACGATTGCCAGCGCGAAGGTATCACTCTGTTGTAAGCGTGCGGCTGCGAAAAGCGACTGATTAAGTTGAAAAAATGCGGCTGTGGTTAAGGCACCAAAAGGTTGGGCAGAGCGGCGTAATTCCGCACGCCAGGCGCGGCCATTTGTCGCAACACCCTGATGCTGATTATTGCGTTCCTGTAAAAAATCAAACCAGCGGCGCAGCACTTTAGCCGCCGCCGGGTCAGTGAGGATTGTGGGTTTTGCGGTATCAACTTCAAACATCCTGTTTCTCCTCGTACTCATGCGTTAACTGCAACAACTCTTTTAAACACTTCTGTTTGATGAAATTTTTATGAAGGTTAAGGCGGGCGCGCAGAATTCGTGCGAGGTCTGCAACCTCATCAGGGTTGGTAAAAGCACGCTCATCAAATGCCCGGAACAGATAATCACGCAGCGAAATCTGCCACTGATATAACGCTTCGCGTGCTTCAGGGAATGTGGCTGACGGATATTGATTGAGACACTTCCACAATGTGCTGAAATCGGCTTCGGTTTGCTGCCAGAACGCAATATCAATGAAGCTGAAGTCTCCTTTCGCTTCTTTTGGGGTTGCGAACCACGCCTCTTTTAGTGCGAAGCGCAATAGAGGCAGACTACCGGTGGCAAGCTCCACGGCATGTTGCAGCAGATTTTTCAATTCATCCTGATGCGCCTGGGGCAATGTGGACAGCGCCAGACGGTGTTCATACCAGCATCGCGCTTTGGCGTTATCCATGTCATAACCAAAACACCACAGATGAGTCAGTTTCTGTTTAGTATTTGCGCTAACCACTTTGGCGGGAAACGTGCTGTTAAGCTTTTCCTCAGACTCAATGACTAAGCCCAGCCAGTCTTTGTAAGCCAGCCCACCAGGCTGCCCTTTCAACGGGATCATTGGCGCGCTGGCATCTTTTGCCGCACGACGATAAGGCGAGAGCGGATGAACCCATGTGTCGTACTGCACACCGTAGTTTTTACTGCGCATTCTGGTCAGCAAACCTTCATGCATTTCCCCGCATAAATCGCACTCACCAGGCTGCGTGTGGCTAAAATCAATCTCAAGACGACGTGGCATCCCCCAGTAAGCCTGAAGGGGATGGGCATTATCTGGTGTCACAATATTTTTCGGCGTTTCACTGCTGCGGGTGGGGGCAAGCCAGGGGAAAATCAGCGGTAGTTGCTCTTTTTGCCAGACATCACGCGTGGGCATGACATTTAGCCACAGCGTTCTCCACAGCGCTTCGTCCGGTTTGCGCGGCACGAGCAGTGTCGTCATCGGCCCACCGCCGCGCATACTGGTGCGAAATCCGGCCCCAGCCGCAGGAGAATTCGTCTGCACGGTATACAAGGCCATCGCGGCACAGTGAGGGCAAAATTGCTGGTAAGCGTTTCGTTTTACAAAATGATCTTTATTGAGCTTGAGCGTGTTTCCACCTGGCGCGTCCACCAGCAAACCCGATATCGACGATGGCTCAACGGGCAGAGCATCAAAGTCCTGCAAAAAAGCCGGTTTTTGCGGGCCAAAATGAAATGCTTCAGCCACCCGTTCCAGAGCCTCACTCCAGCGCTCCGGTTCGATACTGTCTTCCCAGATATCATCCCACGCTTCTTCATCTCGCGGCGGTATCGTGGTCTGTATCAGGCCAATCAACAATTGATAAGCGGCTCCCTGGAAATCCGCCCGTGGCCAGGCCAGTTCAAGAATGTCGTTATCGAATAGCTGCCGTGGTGATATTTTCCTGCGCTGCCCGGCACGGTCGATAACGGGTAGCCAGGCGTCAACAATCAGTGAAAACATATGTTCTCCTGCATAAATCTCCCTTTTATTTATCTGCCTGGTTCAGCAGACCTGATTCATAACTATAAAACTCAGACGCCTTTCCCCTTTCCAGCAGCGCTACCTGCGCCAGTGGATTGCGGATTTTCAACCGCAACTGTTCCAGCGCGTCGCCCTCCAGATGCGGGATATGGGCCGCCATTTTTCGCCATAGTGTTTCACGAACAGACAACCGGCTTTGCTCCCAGGCATGATCTTCTCCTTCGGCATAGGGCTCACCGTCTTGCCAGGCGAGATAGAGATCAACAGTGGCATCGCTCAAACGTGTCGCGAGTTCAACATCATCCCAGGGATAATCACTGGCAATCCGCGAGTAGCCATCATCACGCCGAAGCAGTGTTTGTGCGGCAGCCCCGCTGGCACTTAGATTTTTGCCATAGGCCTGGTCGCTTGCCCGCTCCAGGCCTGGCGGGGCAGAAACGCATTCCTGATAAACCGTTTCGACTAACTCACGGGCATCTTCCGGCATCCTGATGGCACCTTTTTCCCGTAAAATGTGCTGCGTACGCCACAGGCAAGCGTGGTCGGCATAGACAAAACCGGTTCCTGGAATCGTTTCCGTTAACCAGTCAGATTGGGGGGCGTCCTGCCAGGCAGGGGCAAAAATATGCAGTACGGGGGGAATACGCGTCCCGCGCTGATGCCGTTGTAAACGACCCGCGCGCTGGATCAGTAAATCGACCGGTGCCAGGTCGCTAATCATAATGTCGAGGTCAATATCCAGGCTTTGCTCAATAACCTGGGTGGCGATAAGCACCTTGCCCTGCCTGCCAGCAGAAGTGCTCTCTTTGCCAAAACGGCGCAATGCCTGGGTTTCAATTTCCATCCGGTCAATAAAAGCAAAGCGACTATGAAAAAGCAGCAAATCCTCTGCCGGAATGGTTCCACGCTCCTTCAGTTGACGATAAACTTCCGTTGCTTCATCCACCGTATTTCGAATCCAGCAAATACACTGTCCGGCGCTTACAGCACTCTCAATCAGTTCAACGGCCAGCTGTGCCTGGGTTAGCCACGCGATACTGACTTCACGGGCAACCTCCGGACGTGTAGCGGTAAAGCTTTCATGAAGACCTTGAGTGGTCAGCAAAGAAAACCAGGGGTATTGCGCATCCGGATTTGGAGTCGGTAATTTGCCCCCCGTCCCTTTTTGGAATGCCTGCAGTAATTTGCTACGTAGCGAGTAAGGCAATGTCGCACTGAGGATTATCGCGCTACCGCCCTGAGCGGCATGGAATTCAAGTAATCCTTCGAGCAGGCGTACCATGTAGCTGTCATAGGCATGAACCTCATCTAAAATCAGCAGCTTGCCAAAAAGCCCAAGCAATCTCAGCGACTGATGTTTAAACGGCATTGAAGCCATCAATAGCTGGTCGAGTGTGCCAACGCCGACTTCAGCGAGCAGAGATTTTTTCCGTGAATCGGCAAACCAGATATTACAAGCGCTGCTCGCGGCACTTTCGTCTGCCGCATATTGATGCTGCCCGTTGTTTTCTTCGCTCCACAATGAGTGATTAAACGCATCAGACATATGGCGAGCACCATGTGCTAAAACCAGCGAAGGCATGCTGCTTTTTATAAACAACGCCCTATAGGCCAAAGAAAGGCGGTGAAACATCGCGTTTGATGTCGCCATTGTGGGAAGCCCTACGTACAGGCTGTCGCCCTTCCCGGCAGACATCAGGCGATGGGCCAGAATCAGTGCGGCTTCCGTTTTCCCTGCTCCGGTAACATCTTCAAGAACCAGCAGTTGCGGGCCTGGTACTGAAATATCTACCTCTAAAGCCTTTTGCTGAAGCGGTGTTAAGTGTTCGATAAAAGGGAATAAGGCCCGGTATGAGTGAAAGTCCTGGATAGCTGAAGGAGTGGGCAACTGTTGCAATACCTGCTGCGCCTGGTTCTGGGCTTGTTGCCAATACTCAGTCAGGGGAAAGATGTCACTCACCAGAGGAAAGTGAGACTGATTTGAACCCAGCCAGTCGGCCAGCACCGTCAATCCGGCCAGCAGCCAACTCTGCTGCTTTAACTTTTCCCGCCAGGTTTTGTCAGCAAAACATTCAGGTAAGGTATCTATACCAAGCAGGAGTGACAGATCGGTTAGCCAGTTTTCAGCGGCCTCTTTATCTTCTGACGTAAATGCCAGAGACCCTTTCACATTCTCTTTTGGCGGTTTTCCGTGGTGCCCTGTCGCGATACTAAACCAGCAATGCAACGCATAACCGGATTGCCGCTGATAACTGAAAGGTATTGCGTTGCAAACCACTTCTTTCCAGCGAGGTTCCAGGTAATCTTTCCACAACCAGTAACCCAGTGAATCATGACGTTCGCAATACGCTTTACCACTCACTGCCGGGACTAATAAAGGATGCACCTCGCTTGATAACTGCTGGAAACCACGGGCAAATTTTCCGAGATCATGAGCGCCGAGCACCCATGCAAACCAACGTGCAGCGTCGTCACGAGCAAATCCAAGTTCGGCAAAAATATCTGCCGCATGAAAATGGTTATTCATCACCATCTGCCAGCCGCATGCTGCAACATCCAGACTGTGCCAGGGTAATAAATGATAAGGAGAGCTATCGACGTCGCCTTTACGGCGCGTTTTTCCCCAATAGTTGAAGTAGCCAGGTCGCTGATTCATCCATGATTACCAAACAAATGTATAGGCGACCAATAAAACGTAGATGGACTTTTTAATGTGTGATTTCAGTCCGTTATTTATCCACGGAAAAATTCAATTACATAATTAATAGTAACTTGAAAAATTTTCACTACGCAGATTGAGAATGATCGCCCCCCTGAAAACACGTCCAATCTGAATCGCCACGGGGTTAGCTGATATAGCCGCGCTGACGCATCAGTTCGCGGCGCAGGTCCGGGTGACCTCTGCGGAGACTGCACGGATGGCGCGATACTGAAACCAGTGATAGTACGGGATAACGCATCGTCAGGCTGTTTTACAGCAGTAAGTGCATTCATCAAAATCAATCCTCTCAGAAAGTCTTCAGGAGACAGGGCTGTGCATTTCGCCGCCATAAATTAAAAATATCTACATTTTTGAGAAATGGGCATATAGCGCTCAAATTGTTTGAATTTTGTGACGTAGGTGTAAAAAACGAGCGGGAAAAAGGAGCAAAAAACGCGGTTTTCTGTCGATGCAAAGGCAATAGCGTGATAAGCCTCACGGAAAAATCAGAAAAACAATAACAAAAACGTGACATATCCTTACAAATTTTAACAAATCACGACAGCGAGACTGTACGGCCTTCTGGCGCTCCTCTATACCTTGATCCGTGTTACCTGCGACACATCAACAACACAGAGAAAAACGTATGGAACAGACTTCTGGCAAGAAAAGTGAAGAAATTCATAGCGATACAAAACCGCAATTTAACCGCTCCATCGGACTCATCTCTAACTTTTCGCTCGGGTTCACCTACCTCTCGCCGCTAACGGCGGTCTATTCCCTGTTTGCGCTGGCGGTGACGCTGGCGGGGCCACCGGCAGTCTGGTGGATCCCGATCGTGGCCTGCGGGCAACTTCTTGTGGCGCTGGTGTTTGGTGAAGTGGCCTCGCAATACCCGATTACCGGGGGGCTTTACCCGTGGGCACGTCGCCTGTGGGGCAAAAAATATGCGTGGATCGCCGCCTGGATTTATCTGTGGGCGTTGGTCGTGACCATCACCTCGGTAGCGGAATATACCGCCACCTTCGTCGGCTCGCTGTTCGGTTTTGCGATCTCGGCAGGCAACATGCTGATCACCTCGGTGGTGCTGTTACTGCTGATGATGGCGGTGAACATGTCGGGCACCAAAAACCTCGCGCGGGTCGCCCGTATTGGCTTCTGGTGTGAAATCGTCAGCGTTATTGCGCTGGGGATTTATCTACTGTTGTTCCACCGCGCGCAGCCGTTCTCGGTGCTGTTTGACTCCATGGGCGTGCTGGCGAAAGACGGCAGCTACCAGCCCGCGTTTATGGCGGCGGCGCTGATCGGCCTGTTCATGTTCTTCGGTTTTGAAGCCTGCGGCAACGTGGCGGAAGAGGTGAAAAACCCGAGCAAAAAAATCCCAATTGCGATGATCCTGAGCATCGTGTTTGGCGCCCTTTCGGCGATGGTGTCGATCCTCGGCTACCTGCTGGCGTCGCCGAACCTGATGAACATCGTCAACGGCAAAATCACCGATCCGATCCCAGCGATCCTCAACGAAGCCCTCGGTGAAACCGGTGCCACGGTGTTTATCATCATCGCGGTGATTGCCATGTTGTCGTGCATTTTGTCGCTGCAGGCTGCTTTAAGCCGCCTGATTTTCTCCTTCTCCCGCGACCAGATGCTACCGGGTAGCACCTGGATGTCGAAGCTGTCGAAAAACAGCGTGCCGGACAACGCGATGATCGTCAGCTGTCTGCTGCCGGTGACCATCTGCGTGTGGGTCTATTTCCAGCCAGACAACCTCGCGCGCATCACCGCCTTTGCGGTTATCGGTATCTATATCTCCTTCCAGATGGTGGTACTGGCTGCCCTGCGCCAGCGCCTGAAAGGCTGGAAACCTGCCGGGGAGTGGAGCGTGGGCGGCTGGGGAATGCTGGTTAACGTGATGGCGCTGGCCTATGGCCTGTGCGGGATCTGGCTGCTGGCGCAACCTGCCGAGAGCAGCAGTTTTATCGACCGCTGGACGGTGCTGGTTGGGCTGGCGGTGGTGGTGGTGTCCGGGCTGATGTACATGGCGCTGGCGCGACCGTTCGGGCGTTCAAACGCACCGGAAGACGATGCCATTGAACATGCGAAACGACTGAACGCAGAACAATCTCTGTAACTAACTCAGAACATAACAACGATCACTGATGGAGTCGGCTATGCAACACAACTTATTGATAAATGGCGAACTGGTGGTGGGTGAAGGTGAACTGCAGCCCGTGTATAACCCGGCAACCGGCGAGGTGCTGGTGGAGATTGCCGAAGCCACGCCTGCTCAGGTGGATGCCGCCGTGCAGGCTGCCGATCGTGCGTTCCAGCAGTGGGGGCAGACTACGCCAAAAGCGCGTGCCGAGTGCCTGCTGAGGCTGGCTGATGTGATTGAACAGAATGCCGAAACTTTTGCCAGAATTGAATCGCTGAACTGCGGCAAACCGCTGCACTGCGTGCTTAACGATGAAATCCCGGCCATCGCCGATGTGTTCCGCTTTTTCGCCGGTGCAACCCGTTGTCTGAACGGCCTGGCCGCCGGGGAGTACATGGAAGGTCACACCTCGATGATCCGCCGCGATCCGGTGGGGGTGGTGGCGTCGATCGCCCCGTGGAACTACCCGTTGATGATGGCGGCCTGGAAGCTGGGTCCGGCGCTGGCGGCGGGCAACTGCGTGGTGATCAAACCCTCGGAAATCACTCCACTTACGGCTCTGAAACTGGCCGAACTGGCGAAAGATATCTTCCCTGCCGGGGTGGTGAACGTGCTGTTTGGTCGCGGTAAAACCGTAGGTGACCCGCTGACGGGCCACGAAAAAGTGCGCATGGTATCGCTGACCGGCTCCATCGCCACTGGCGAGCACATTATTTCCCACACCGCGCCGTCGATTAAGCGCACCCATATGGAGCTGGGCGGTAAAGCGCCGGTGATCGTCTTTAACGATGCAGATATTGATGCAGTGGTGGAGGGGGTGCGCACCTTTGGCTTCTACAATGCCGGGCAGGACTGCACCGCCGCCTGCCGGATCTACGCCCAGAAAGAGGTTTATAACACCCTGGTCGAAAAACTGGGTGTCGCCGTGGCCAGCCTGAAAATGGGCGCCCCGGACGATGAAACCACCGAGCTTGGCCCGGTGAGTTCCGCTGCCCACCTGGCGCGCGTCAGCGAGGCGGTGGAGCGCGCCAAAGCGCAGCCGCACATTCGGGTAGTGACCGGTGGTAACAAGGCTGGCGGCAAAGGCTACTACTACCAGCCAACTCTGCTGGCCGGGGCGAAGCAGGGCGATGAAATTATCCAGCGCGAGGTGTTTGGCCCGGTGGTGAGTGTCACTGTGTTCGACGACGAAGAGCAGGTGCTATCGTGGGCCAACGATTCCCAGTACGGACTGGCGTCATCGGTCTGGACCCAGGATGTGGGTCGTGCCCATCGTCTCAGCGCCCGCCTGCAGTACGGTTGCACCTGGGTGAATACCCACTTTATGCTGGTCAGCGAAATGCCGCACGGCGGGCAGAAGCTCTCTGGGTACGGCAAGGATATGTCAATGTACGGGCTGGAAGATTACACCGTGGTGCGTCATGTGATGATTAAGCACGGATAACAGCTATGTGGCTGCAATAGTCGATTATATTGCAGCCACTGCTTTATGAAGTGGCAAGCCATCAGCCGCGACTCCCGCGCAATCATGGGCTAATTCCAGTAATTGTCTTTTAATTGTTTTGGCATCTACCGCCATATCTACCGTAGCAAAATGGATCTTATGTCCCTGAGTGACAACATACTCATTGAGCATAAAGCCAACGGCGGGATGAAGCAGAAGGCCAGCGGCATTGAGCGAAAGTGGATCCGCCTTGCTGCCGACATTCAGGGCGATATGCGCCCAACCAACAAACTCCGGTGCGACGGTACCGCGGCCAGAAACACCGCAAAACAGATGACGCCAATCAGCAGTACCACGCGGCGAGGGATGGCAAAGGCCGGGCCGTAATGGCCCACGGCAGCAGCCCTTTCGGGCTGAATGCCAGCATCAATACCATGCTGAGGGTGATGTAGTGGCACACTGAATTTGGCCTGACCTGCTCCCCGTTGAACTCATAGCACGTAGCAGACAGGCTCGGGGCCAGCCTTGTTGCGTGCAGTAATACCCTCTCAGGCAGATAAGCACCGGAAGATGCCACAGCCGTGGCCGAGAAGCGCAGCCAGCTAACGGTGATGCATCATACTCACCAGCGGGCTCTACGTGAAACAGGACGATGGAATGGGATTCAACCTTGTGCCGTGGCGGTGTGTCCTGGAAAATCGGGCGGTAGCGTGTGCAAACCGTTCTTTACGGTCAGTCAATATTTGACCGATCGTTAAAATATGGATATGTTTATGCCGAATAACAACTACCTGGCATTCAATTATTTCGACATTCTTATGAGCGGAAGACCTAGAAAATTCGACGACAGCGCAGTTATCAAGGCGGCAATGGACGTGTTTTGGTCGAACGGCTACGACGGTGCTTCCGCCGAGGAGCTGTGCGAACGAACGGGCCTGGGACGCGGCAGCCTCTACAATGCATTTGGCAACAAGCAGAAGCTCTATGAGATAGCCTTGCGCCGTTACCAGGAGCAAGGCCTTCAGGCGCAAGCGGACATCCTCAATGGTCCTGGTTCCGTCAAAGAGCGTTTGCTTGCTCTGATGCGCTGGGGCATCGAGGACGATTTGGGCCCAAACAGAGGTCGGGGCTGTATGGCCCTGTTTGCCGTGCTCGACCGTGCTGGCAAAGATCCGGTCGTTGCCGAGATCAGCCGTGTGTATGTGTTCAAGCTGGAGCAGGTGTTGTGCCATCTGTTTACAGTTGGACAGCGCAATGGCGAAGTGTCCTCAGAGTCCTCAGCATTGGAGTTATCGCGAGCCTTTCTAAGCAGCTATTACGGCCTGCGTGTGCTGGGCCAGTCCATGCCGGATCGCGAGTTTCTTGAAGATGTGATAAAGGGTACGCTGGCCAGGTTCTAAGCAGGCGGCGAATACTCAAAAAGGCCTTTTGGCCTTTTATTTTAACCAATATTGGAATGAACGTTAAAAAAATGGAGTTCTGCATGCCACTAGTCATCTACATCCTTGGATTGACGATTTTTTCGTTGACCACCTCCGAGTTCATGGTCGCTGGCATGATGCCATCGCTGACCATTGCCTTTGATGTGTCGGTTACGCAAGTTGGTTACCTGATTTCCGTGTATGCGCTTGGCATGGTGGTAGGTGGCCCACTGCTGACGGCTGGCCTGCTGCGGCTACGCATGCCGAACAAGACAGCCTTGTTGTTGTTGCTGGGTCTGTATGCGGTGGCGCAATCGGTCGCTGCCGTGACCGACAGCTATGCCGTCATGACCGTGGCACGTTTCTTCACTGGTGTGACTGCATCGGCGTGCTTTGGCGCTGCGCTGTCCATCTGCGCCGATACTGTGGCTGAGGATATGCGCGGACGGGCAGCGTCCATCGTACTGGGCGGTTTGATGCTGGCGGCAGCGCTGGGTGTGCCTGTGGCCACATTGATTGACCAGCACATGGGCTGGCGCGCCAGCTTCTGGCTAGTGGCAATCCTGACCGTGGTGTGCGCGCTGGTCATCGGGGTGCGGGTTCCACGCTCCCCATCATCGACCGCCATCAGCCTGGGGGCTGAGTTGCGCGAGTTCAGGAACTGGAACCTGTGGGCTGCCTATGCTACCAGTGCGCTGATTGTCGGCGCCACCTTTGCAGCCTTCAGCTATTTCACCCCCATCCTGACCGAAGTGTCCGGCTTCTCTGCCGCGATGATCCCCTGGCTGCTTGGTAGCTACGGTGTTGCCAACATCGTGGGCAATGCTGTAGTCGGACGCTATGCGGACAAGCACACATTTCCTGTCATGGCCTGGGGTTTGTCACTTTTAGCGGCTGCGCTGGTGGTCTTTGCGCTGTTGGCGCATATCCCCATTGTCAGTGTTGCCATGGCGCTGGCGGTCGGTTTGGTCGGTGTTACGATGAACCCTGCAATGGTGGCTCGCGTGATGAGGGCGGCCCAGGCTGGGCCGATGGTCAATACCGTGCATAACTCGGTGATCAATATCGGTTTGGGAATGGGCGCATGGCTTGGAGGGCTGGGAATCGACGCTGGATATGGATTGAGATCACCGCTGTGGGTAGGAGTGCTGCTTGCAGTACTGGGATTGCTCAGTCTTGTACCGTATATGCACAAGAAGCGTCGGTTTCATCCTCGTCAGGTATGAGTAGAGCAAGGTCATCTACAGTCTTTGTTCCACAGTGACGTATTCATGCCCAAATCTCCTGCAATGTGGGAGATTTGGGTATGGTTGTCCCTCAAGAGAGCGTGCAAGCTACGTCCGCAGTTGGCACTCAACGGATATATTAACTTTGGTGGCTGGTGGCTGGTGGCTGGTGGCTGGTGGCTGGTCAGGACTACAGGCATACATTGCGGATGCTTACATGACTGGTTGGTATTCAGAGGAGAGTGGATTTTTGATGGATAACTGCTTGATTTCATGGTGCCGATAATAGGAGTCGAACCTACGACCTTCGCATTACGAATGCGCTGCTCTACCAACTGAGCTATATCGGCCCTGATAAGGACATGTCCACAAGTGCGAACACGGGGTAGAAGGTTAAAACTAACCGGGCGATGCGTCAATGGCCTTGCGAATCAAACGCCTATTTTTGCATCACCCGGTGTCAATTATGCACGAATAGTGTCGTCACCAATGCCAATCCACTTGTAAGTGGTCAGTGCTTCCAATCCCATCGGGCCACGTGCGTGCAATTTTTGCGTGCTCACAGCCACTTCTGCACCGAGACCAAACTGGCCGCCATCGGTAAAGCGTGTCGAGGCGTTAACGTACACAGCTGATGAATCCACTTCGTTTACGAAACGATCGGCGTTGCGCAGCGTACGCGTCAAAATGGCGTCGGAGTGTTGAGTGCCGTGCTCACGAATATGGGCAATGGCATCATCAAGGTTAGTCACGATTTTGACATTCAGATCCAGCGACAAAAACTCGTCGTCGTACTCTTGCGCTTTCACCGCTACCACGTTCGCCGGTCCCGCGTTCAGCAATGCCAGCGCCACGGGGTCAGCGTGCAGCGTAACGCCACTCTCCGCCATCTGTTTGCTCAGTGCAGGCAGAAAACGCTCTGCGATATCCTGATGCACCAGCAGCGTTTCCACCGTGTTACAGGTGCTCGGGCGCTGGGTCTTGGCATTGACGATGATATTTAGCGCCGGAGCAATCTCTGCGCTGTCATCAACATAGATATGGCATACGCCAATTCCGCCCGTGATCACCGGGATCGTAGCGTGCTCGCGGCACAGTTTGTGCAACCCGGCGCCGCCGCGCGGGATCAGCATGTCGATATATTTGTCCATGCGCAGCATTTCGTTCACCAGCGCACGATCCGGGCTGTCGATCGCCTGTACGGCGGCTTCTGGTAGACCGCAGGCTTTTAATGCCTGCTGGATCACGCGTACCGTTGCCGCATTGGTGCGATACGTCTCTTTCCCGCCGCGCAAAATCGCGGCGTTGCCTGTTTTCAGGCACAGAGACGCAACATCAACGGTGACGTTAGGACGCGCTTCGTAAATGACGCCAATGACGCCCAGCGGTACACGACGGCGCTCCAGACGCAGGCCGCTGTCGAGTAATCCACCGTCGATCACCTGTCCGACCGGATCGGCCAAATTACAGACCTGGCGAACGTCATCGGCAATCGCTTTCAGCCGTGCAGGCGTCAGCGCCAGACGGTCCAGCATCGCCTCGCTCAAACCGTTAGCGCGCGCTTCGGCTACATCCTGCGCATTTGCGTTCAGGATAGTGTCAGTTTGTGCTTCCAGCTCATCGGCTATTTTTTCCAGCACGCGGTTTTTTTCACGGCTGGAAAGCAACGCCAGCTTATACGACGCTGCTTTGGCAGCAATACCCATTTGTTCCAGCATACGTCGCTCCTTAGCGGGTGATCATGTCATCGCGATGGACGGCAACCGGGCCATATTCATAGCCAAGAATAGCGTCAATCTGTTGAGAGTGGTGACCCGCGATACGGCGTAGCGCATCGCTGTTATAGCGGCTAACGCCATGGGCGATATCACGCCCTTCCAGATTGCAGATGCGGATCACTTCACCACGCGAGAAGTTACCTGTCACGCTTTTAATACCTTTTGGCAATAACGAGCTACCGCGTTCCAGAATCGCCGAGGAGGCGCCTTCATCAACGGTAATTTCACCGGCGGGCGGCGCACCGAAGATCCAGCGCTTACGGTTCTCCAGTGGTGAGGCCTGTGCGTGGAAACGTGTACCGACGGAAACACCTTCCATCACATCACCAATGACACCCGGTTTGCTGCCTGCGGCAATGATCGTGTCAATACCTGCGCGGCAGGCTACATCCGCCGCCTGTAGCTTCGTTCCCATACCGCCAGTCCCAAGACCAGAAACGCTGTCTCCGGCGATAGAACGCAGCGCGTCATCAATACCGTAAACGTCCTTGATTAACTCAGCTTGCGGGTTGGTGCGCGGATCGGCGGTGAACAGTCCCTGCTGATCGGTCAGCAGCAGCAGTTTATCAGCACCGGCCAGAATCGCCGCCAGCGCAGAAAGATTGTCATTGTCGCCGACTTTAATTTCCGCGGTCGCAACCGCATCGTTCTCATTAATGACAGGGACGATGTGGTTGTCCAACAACGCACGAAGCGTGTCACGGGCGTTAAGAAAACGCTCCCGATCTTCCATATCTGCACGCGTCAGCAGCATCTGCCCGACATGAATGCCATAAATAGAAAATAGCTGTTCCCAAAGCTGGATCAGACGACTCTGCCCTACCGCTGCCAGCAGCTGTTTAGACGCAATGGTCGCCGGAAGCTCTGGATAACCAAGATGCTCACGCCCGGCGGCAATCGCCCCCGAGGTAACGATAACAATACGATGCCCCGCGGCATGTAGCTGCGCACATTGGCGAACAAGTTCAACGATATGGGCACGGTTCAGGCGGCGCGATCCGCCTGTTAGCACACTGGTGCCAAGTTTTACCACCAGCGTCTGACTGTCACTCATGATTCTCTGCCGTTCAAAGTGGGAAAAATGATATCAAACGAACGTTTTAGCAGGACTGGCGGCGGTTGCCAATAACCAGCGTACAAAGCATGAGACTTTGTTGAGCAGGATCAGCAAGCGTAGCGGCAATTTTTGACGTTTTTATTACTGTAATAATAAATCACCCTTTTTTAAAAATAGTCTTAATTTGTCATAAAACCTTCACTGCCAAACGTTAAAAATCCTCCTGTTTTTTTAACGGGGATCGCACCCAGCAAATTTTAGCGCGTTATTTAAATCAGGAATGAAAATGAAAAAGAGCTCTCTGGCATTAATGGTGATGGGTATTGTTGCATCAGCATCTGTACACGCAGCGGAAGTCTATAACAAAGACGGAAATAAACTGGATGTGTATGGCAAAGTGAAAGCAATGCACTATATGAGCGACAATGACAGTAAAGACGGCGACCAAAGTTATGTGCGTTTTGGGTTTAAAGGTGAAACGCAAATTAATGACCAGTTGACCGGTTATGGTCGCTGGGAAGCGGAATTTGCCGCCAACAAAGCAGAGAGCGATTCATCACAACAAAAAACGCGTCTGGCCTTCGCAGGTTTGAAATTAAATAATATGGGCTCCTTTGATTACGGTCGTAATTTGGGCGCGCTGTATGATGTCGAAGCCTGGACCGATATGTTCCCGGAGTTTGGCGGCGACTCTTCCGCACAGACCGATAACTTTATGACCAAGCGCGCCAGCGGTCTGGCGACGTACAGAAATACAGACTTCTTCGGCGTTGTCGACGGCCTTGATATCACACTGCAATATCAGGGTAAAAACGAAGACCGTGATGTGAAAAAACAGAACGGAGACGGTTTTGGCACCTCTCTGACCTATGATTTCGGCGACAGTGATTTCGCCATCAGCGGCGCGTATACCAACTCTGACCGGACTAATGAGCAAAATCTGCAAAGCCGGGGCACCGGTGATAAAGCGGAAGCCTGGGCGACCGGCTTAAAATATGATGCTAACGATATTTATCTGGCGACCTTCTATTCCGAAACCCGCAATATGACCCCCATTTCGGGTGGTTTTGCGAATAAGACACAAAACTTTGAAGCCGTGGCCCAGTATCAATTTGACTTTGGTCTGCGCCCGTCGCTGGGGTATGTCCTGTCAAAGGGTAAAGATATTGAAGGTATAGGCGATGAAGATCTGGTGAATTATATTGATGTCGCTGCGACATATTACTTCAACAAAAATATGTCCGCATTTGTTGATTATAAAATCAACCAACTGGACAGCGACAATAAGCTCGCGATCAACAACGATGATATCGTTGCTGTGGGGATGACCTACCAATTCTGATGCGTTGACCGGATGGCTTCACGAAGCCATCCGGTAAAATATCTATTACGCGGATAATTTAACCGGCTCTTTAAAGTTCTCAGCAGGCTCCAGCGCCAGATTTAAAGACTTCAGCAACTCACGCAATTTTTCATGAAACTCGCGTAAGGTGTATTCCAGTCGGTCTACAACCTCAGTCTCTTTTATGGGGACGGCGGTCCAGTTACCGTCTTTGTCAAACAGACCAAACTGGTAGCTGTAGGTAAAGCGCTTCTCTTGCGCTTCCAGTTCCATCCACCATCCCCAAAACTCACGCTTTTCAGGCGCAGGCTTCACGTTGACGCAAACTGCCAGACAATCGAAAAAAAATCGATTATCTTCGCACTGCCCTTCACGGATGTAAGGGCCGAGCGCGGTAAATTTCTTAATCAACCTACTTCTCGGGTGTCCACTCGGTAACGTCATTGCGATCTCCTTAGGTGAAGCAACTGTTTTACCAAATCGATAAAATTTAGCAATCTCTTAACACAATCTCTGATTGATCCACTCAGCAATTTCTTTCAGAGCTTTGTCAAAATTGCGATACACCGGATTAAACGGGATCTCCATCAACTTACCGTCCGAAGATGAAGATGTGATTAAGCGCGACTCCTCTTCCGGGCTAAACGGATCGTTTTTCCAGAAGCCCGATAACATCGGCGTAGGACAACGTCTGCCCAACAATCCCTGAACCTTCAGAGAGTAGCGATTCAGTTCGACCCGCAGCGCCTCATCGGACGCATCGTGCATCCCCAGACGGCTGGCCAGAACGTCAAGATACATTTCGGGTACTGCCCCCTGCCGTTGCGGATCGCTTAACAGCGCATGTACCACTGGCCCCAGACACGCCACCGCTTTCAATCGAGGCGCTTCGAGATAGGCCAGACGTACCGCGACGTTAGCGCCAAAGCGAAAACCAAATGCCGCCACGCGGGTATGATCCACCCAGGCAACGTCAGGCAACGCTCTCAGGACATGCTGATGCAATTGACTGGAGTCTTGCGTCAATTTCCATTTTGAGGAGAAGCCAACCGACGGCATATCCAGCGTCAACATGGCGATACCGCGCGGCGCGAAATAGCGCTCATACAGCGTGTAATAGTCGGTTTGCAGTGAATCAAGGCCCCCGCACATTAACACCGTTGGGAACGGGCCTTCGCCTTTTGGCATATGCAAAAAACCGGTAATCGGCGCGCCGCCGGGCACGGAAAATTCTATTTCACGTAATGTACCGGGTAATCGTTGCGCCGCCTCTTCGTAGGCACGGTTCGCCAGAGTCTGTGCCTGCTCCGCCAGATCGTCGCCTTTCAAATGCGGATAGGCGGCAATGCTGTATAAGGTGGCTGCATGTAACCAGTGGCGGCCGCTGAGTTGCGCGTCTTGCTCCTGGCTGGCCTTCTGCTGCCACTCCATGGCCTGTTTTGCCCATTCATAGATCCAGTTACCGCCACGATAGCCAATGACCGTGTCGTACAACTCTTTGTCTGTCCGCTCGGCCTCACTCATGACAATGCGGGCCTGCACTTCAAGGATTTCACGGGGGTCGACACCGCGCCAGATCCACATCAGACGGTTAACCATGCGATACCAGTGTGGAATGGTTTTACCATCCAGCGTGGACTGCACAGGCGATGACGTTCCGTTATTGAATCGACGGACAAGCGTGGACGTTTCAGGGTGTTTGAAGCGGGGTTTAAACAGGGTTTCGCTGAGGTTAGCCTGTGACATTCGTGCAGCCTCCATAGGTACTTACTGAGGCCTATTGTAACGCGTGTGTGAGTAAAAAGAACAACGCCCGGCATAACCGGGCGTTGAAAATTTCAGAGATTAGCGACCGGAAATCGGCGGAATGAACACGACGCCCATATCCCACGGTTGCTCAATCCAGGTATCCTGAGGAATATCAACAACATAATCGTTCACCAGCGGACGACCAGCCGGTTTCGCGAAGATGGTGACAAAATGTGCCTTAGGATACATTTCACGGATCGCCACGGCGGTGCCGCCGGTATCGACCAGGTCATCGATCACGATGAAACCTTCGCCGTCGCCTTCCGCACGTTTCACCACTTTCAGCTCGCGCTGGTTGTCGTGGTCATAGCTGGAAATGCAAACGGTATCGACATGGCGAATACCCAACTCACGTGCCAACAATGCGCCCGGTACCAGACCACCACGGCTAACGGCAATAATGCCTTTCCATTGTTCAGAAGGCAGCAGGCGGCTTGCCAGTTTGCGTGCGTGAATCTGCAACATGTCCCAGGTGACGACGTATTTTTCGCTCATGTGAAGTGTCCCAGCCTGTGTATCTACGGCTTAAAAAGTGTTCGAGGGGGAAATAGGTTGCGCGAGATTATAGAGATCTGACGCGCTAAAAACCAGTGTTTAGCGGAATCCGCCCCTCTTTTACGTGCTTTCTACTACCCGCCGCCGGATAAAGTGGTATTCTCAATTGCATCTCGCAAGCCTGACTTGTGGTGTTTTATATTCTGCTAACCCTGTGGCCTGCAAGAAAGTTTCGCAGGACATCGCCAAGGAGACTCATCGTGTCTGAACTGTCTCAATTATCTCCACAACCGTTGTGGGATATTTTTGCAAAAATTTGTTCAATTCCTCATCCTTCTTATCATGAAGAACAACTCGCTGAGCACATTGTCGGCTGGGCAAACGAGAAAGGTTTCCACGTAGAGCGCGACCAGGTCGGGAATATCCTGATTCGCAAACCTGCTACCGCAGGTATGGAAAACCGCAAGCCGGTCGTCCTGCAGGCGCATCTCGATATGGTGCCGCAGAAAAACAACGACACCGTACACGACTTCGCCAAAGATCCTATCCAGCCGTATATCGACGGCGAATGGGTGAAAGCGCGCGGCACGACGCTTGGGGCAGATAACGGCATTGGTATGGCGTCCGCTCTGGCGGTGCTCGCTGACGATAGCGTCGTTCACGGCCCGCTGGAAGTGCTGCTGACCATGACCGAAGAAGCGGGTATGGATGGCGCATTTGGCCTCCAGGCAAATTGGCTGCAGGCAGACATTCTGATCAACACCGACTCCGAAGAAGAAGGTGAGATCTACATGGGATGTGCCGGTGGTATCGACTTCACCTCTAACCTGCCACTGACCCGTGAAGCGGTTCCCGCAGGTTTCGAAAGCTTCAAACTGACCCTGAAAGGGCTGAAAGGCGGCCACTCTGGCGGCGAAATCCACGTCGGTTTGGGTAATGCCAACAAACTGCTGGTTCGTTTCCTGGCGGGCCATGCTGAAGAGTTAGATCTGCGCCTGGTGGATTTCAACGGCGGTACTCTGCGTAACGCTATCCCGCGTGAAGCCTTTGCTACCGTTGCCGTTGCCGCTGATAAAGTCGACGCCCTGAAAGCCCTGGCGAACACTTATCAGGAAATCCTGAAAAACGAACTGGCGGCAAAAGAGAAAAATCTGGTTGTTCTGCTGGATGCCGTTGCCAACGAGAAAGCGGCGTTGACCACATCCTCTCGCGATGACTTCATCCGCCTGTTGAACGCCACGCCAAACGGCGTGATCCGTAATTCCGACGTGGCGAAAGGCGTCGTCGAAACCTCCCTGAACGTGGGTGTGGTCACCATGACCGACGACAACGTGGAAATCCACTGTCTGATCCGCTCGCTGATCGACAGCGGTAAAGACTACGTGGTGAGCATGCTGGATTCTCTGGGCAAGCTGGCTGGCGCGAAAACGCAGGCGAAAGGCGGTTACCCAGGCTGGCAGCCGGATGCCAACTCCCCGGTCATGCACCTCGTGCGTGAAACCTATCAGCGTCTGTTTAACAAGACGCCGAACATCCAGATCATCCACGCCGGTCTGGAATGCGGTCTGTTTAAGAAGCCGTACCCGGAGATGGACATGGTTTCTATTGGGCCGACCATTACCGGTCCGCACTCCCCGGATGAACAGGTTCATATCGAAAGCGTAGGCCATTACTGGACCCTGCTGACTGAACTGCTGAAAGCAATTCCGGCCAAATAAGTTGCTCTCCTGCCCGGTAGGTTCAGCTTACCGGGCAATTTTCACATCTCGGCTTTTCGCATAACGAAATTGGTAAAAACCGCCCCTCTCGCCTCAACCTGTTGCTCTTTGACGACCTGATAACCTTGCCCAAGAAAAAAGGGTCTTGCGGTGATGCTGGCTTCGACCCAAAAAGCCGTGTCAGGATGCCGTTGTTCCAGATGGTGAAGCAGGCTGGTCGCCACCCCCAGGCGTTGTGCACTCGGCAAGACAAATAGCAGGTCTATGTAATCCTGTCTGGCCGTGAGAAACCCCACAATTCTCTGTCGGCAAACCGCCACCAGCCCCTCCGATTGCCGCAGTTTCCGGTGCCAGACAATTTCATCAATTTGCGCCCACGCGGCGATCTGTTCCGGCGAGTAATCCTGACTGGCTCCCTCTCTGATAGCACTGAGAAAAATCTCGCACAGCGCATCGAAATCATCAGGTTGATATTCCCGAATGTATACGTCCATCGTCATGGTTAAAGCCCCAGTAGCAGTTGTCTTTCCAGTTGTGGATCCAGCAGTGTCACGTGCAATCCGACTAACCGGACGCCGCGCCCTCCCCGACGTTCGTCCCAGGTTTTTCTGGCGGTGGCGATCAGGTCTTCTTTCGTTAACCGGGGCCAGACATGTTCCTGGGTGGTCTGCTGAAAATCATTAAACTTTAATTTGATGCCCTGGCGGGCGATGAGCAAATCCGGCTTTACCTTTGCCAGACGTCGTTCGAGTTCAGGATACAGTCGTTCAATGATCGCCTCGCACTCGGCCCATTCATGAATATCTTCCGCCAGCGTACGCTCAACGCCGACCGATTTACGTAGCCGTTCATTGTTCACATCCCGCTCATCAATGCCCTGACTGCGCTCCCACAGCACCCGACCAAACTTGCCAAAACGTTTGAGTAATATCGCCAGATCGTAGCGCTGCACATCCTCACAGGTGCGTAGCCCCATCGACTCCAGTTTGGCGGCAGACACCTTCCCCACTCCCGGAATTTTTGCCAGCGGTAACGTTTTGATAAACGCAGACACATCGGCGGGAGCAATGACATATTGCCCGTTCGGTTTATTGAGATCGGAGGCGATTTTTGCCAGGAATTTCACTGGGGCAATTCCCGCAGAGGCCGTCAATTGCAGCTCGTTAAAGATCGTCTGACGGATCTCCTGGGCAATCAGCGTGGCAGACCCCTGACAGTGAGTACTATCGGTAACATCCAGATAGGCTTCATCCAGCGAAAGCGGTTCGATCAACGAGGTATAACGCGAGAAAATCGCCTGAATTTGGCGAGAGGCCTCTTTATAAGCCTCATAGCGCCCCGGCAATAACGTGAGATGAGGGCACAGTTTAAGCGCCATTCCCGTGGGCATGGCGCTACGCACACCAAATTTTCGCGCCGGATAGTTCGCGGTGCTGATCACTCCCCGGCGCTCGCGACTGCCGCCAATAGCAACCGGAATATCGCGCAGTGCGGGGTTGTCGCGCATTTCAACCGCCGCAAAAAAGCAGTCCATATCGACATGTATGATTTTGCGCATCTTCCTCTCCCCCGCACATTACTGTTTAAGTATACAGTATTAATGTGCAATAAAAAGAGAGTAAATCCGTCCGTTTCCGACTGAACTTTCCTGCCGTGTCTTATATAAAGAAACACTAAATTGTAAACGCAACACGAGAGACTTGCGAAAAACTTCAGTGATGCTAATGTGAGCGCTCCAAATCCAGATTAGTCCGATTTGGGGACTCTTTTGCCGTTCTGGCATGTGTAACCGTTTTATCAAGGAAAAAGCAGTATGCGTAAAATCGCATTGTTTATTGCGATGCTTTTGATTCCGTGCGTCTCATTCGCCGGTTTGCTGAGCAGCAGCAGCCCGACCATGCCAGTCAGCAAAGAGTATAAGCAACAGTTGATGGGGTCGCCGGTCTATATTCAGATCTTCAAAGAAGAGCGCACCCTTGATCTCTACGTCAAGATGGGCGAGCAGTATCAATTGCTCGACAGCTACAAAATTTGCAACTATTCCGGTGGGTTAGGCCCGAAACAACGCCAGGGCGATTTCAAAAGTCCTGAAGGCTTCTACAGCGTTCAACGCAGTCAGCTCAAGCCCGACAGCCGCTTCTACAAAGCCATCAATATCGGTTTCCCCAATGCTTATGACCGTGCTCACGGGTATGAAGGGAAATATCTGATGATTCACGGTGCCTGCGTTTCCGTCGGCTGTTATGCCATGACCGATAACGGTATCGATGAGATTTTCCAGTTTGTTACCGGCGCGCTGGTCTTTGGCCAGTCCAGCGTTCAGGTCAGTATTTACCCGTTCCGCATGACCGATGCAAACATGGAGCGCCATAAGTACTCTTATTACAAAGATTTCTGGTCGCAGCTAAAACCGGGATACGATTACTTTGAACAGACCCGTAAACCACCGACTATTTCAGTTACCGGTGGCCGTTACGTGGTCAGCAAGCCGTTGAGTCACGAAGTGGTTCAGCCGCAACTGGCGTCAAACTACACGCTCCCCGAGACAAAATAATCGCCATTCGCCTGGCATGATCTTTTGCCAGGCTTCATTCCCTGTCAGCGGTTGGGTGGCAATCACGGTGACCACATCATTGGGTGTGGTTTCCGAGCTAAAGTCGATCTCAACGTCCTGATCCAGCAATGTCGCCACGCCAAACGGCGCACGACGCGTGATCCAGTACAAATTCGTTGAGCAGAACGCCATCACATAGCGCCCGTCAGACAGCAGCATGTTAAAAACACCCTTCTCGCGTAATTCCTCTGCCAGCGTGGCAATATATTTAAAGACTGATGTCATATTGCCCGGCGTGCGCGGGTAGCGGGCGGTCAGTTTGTGTAACAGCCAGCAAAACGCCTTTTCGCTGTCAGTTTCGCCGATAGGACGGAAATTGCCGGTCTCCAGAGATTTATACCCGGTGAGTTGTCCGTTGTGGGCGTAACTCCAGTTTCGTCCCCATAACTCACGCGTAAAGGGATGGGTATTTTCCAGCGCCACTTCCCCACGATTCGCCTGACGAATATGCGCAATCACGGAACACGATTTAATCGGGTAGTCCTGCACCAGTTTCGCAATGGGAGAATTAAAGCTGGGTTGCGGATCTTTGAAAGTGCGACAGCCTTTACCCTCATAGAAGGTAATTCCCCAGCCGTCTTTATGCGGCCCGGTTCCTCCACCACGCTGCACCAGCCCGGTGAAACTAAAACAGATATCGGTGGGCACATTGGCGCTCATCCCGAGCAGTTCGCACATACTTCACCTCCACAACAGCGGGGGCGCAACGCCCCCAGCGAAGATTTACTTAACCATCTCTTTTTCAATTAACTGAATCAGGATATGGATAACTTTGATATGGATTTCCTGGATACGATCAGCATAGCCAAAATGCGGTACGCGGATTTCGATATCCGCACTGTCCGCCATTTTTCCGCCGTCTTTACCGGTCAGGGTGATGACTTTCATTCCCTTTTCACGCGCCGCAGCAATTGCTTTGATCACGTTGCCTGAATTTCCTGACGTGGAGATCCCCAGCAGAACGTCACCTTCGCGCCCAACGGCTTCAACGTAGCGGGAGAAGATATAATCGTAACCAAAATCGTTACTGACGCAGGAGATATGGCTGACATCTGAAATAGCAATGGCCGGATAACCCGGACGGTTTTCACGATAACGACCGGTCAACTCTTCCGCAAAATGCATGGCATCGCAATGGGAGCCGCCGTTACCACAGGAAAGTACCTTGCCGCCCGCTTTGAAACTGTCTGCCAGCAGGACCGCTGCGCGCTGAATGGCGTGAATATTGGCATCATCTTTTAAAAAATTAGCCAGCGTTTCCGCCGCTTCGTTCAGTTCGTTACGAATAAGATCCTGGTACATGAGGATATCCTTCAGCATAAATGTAAATGACAGGATGCAGTGTACCGGATACCACAGAAAGCGAGAAGTCCAGGCCACCGGAAGCCCCCTGTCTTTTGATTTTTTGTGCCGGAGAAAACGGCAACAATGTGAGCTTTGTTGTAATTATTTTGTAAGCATATTGCTAAAAGAAATGACATCCACTACAACCATATCATCACAAGTGGTCAGACCTCCTACAAGAAAGGGAGCTTTTCGTTATGATGATTTTGAGTATTCTCGCAACAGTTGTTCTGCTCGGTGTACTGTTCTATCACCGCGTAAGCTTATTTCTCAGCAGTCTTATCCTGCTCGCCTGGACAGCCGCGCTTGGCGTCGCTGGCCTGTGGTCAGTCTGGCTGCTGGTTCCTCTGGCCATTATCCTCGTACCGTTTAACTTTACGCCGATGCGTAAATCGATGATTTCTGCCCCGGTGTTTCGCGGTTTTCGTAAAGTCATGCCGCCAATGTCACGCACCGAGAAAGAAGCTATCGACGCGGGTACGACCTGGTGGGAAGGCGATTTATTCCAGGGCAAACCCGACTGGAAGAAACTGCACAACTATCCACAGCCTCATTTAACGGCTGAAGAGCAGGCGTTCATTGATGGTCCGGTGGAAGAAGCCTGCCGCATGGCGAACGATTTCCAGATCACCCATGAACTGGCCGATCTTCCTCCCGAGCTGTGGGCCTATCTGAAAGAACATCGCTTCTTCGCGATGATCATCAAGAAAGAGTACGGCGGCCTCGAGTTCTCCGCCTATGCGCAATCTCGCGTACTGCAAAAACTCTCTGGTGTCTCCGGGATCCTGTCGATCACCGTGGGCGTCCCCAACTCGTTAGGCCCGGGCGAGCTGCTGCAACATTACGGTACTGAAGAACAGAAAAATCATTACCTGCCGCGTCTGGCGCGGGGCCAGGAGATCCCTTGCTTTGCGTTGACCAGCCCGGAAGCCGGTTCTGATGCTGGCGCGATCCCAGACACAGGTGTGGTTTGCATGGGTGAATGGCAGGGTCAGCAGGTGCTGGGTATGCGTCTGACCTGGAACAAGCGTTACATTACGCTGGCGCCTATCGCTACCGTGTTGGGTCTGGCGTTTAAACTCTCGGATCCGGAAAAACTGCTCGGCGGCGAAGAAGATCTGGGCATCACCTGTGCGCTGATCCCGACCACCACACCGGGTGTTGAAATCGGTCGCCGTCACTTCCCGTTAAACGTTCCGTTCCAGAACGGCCCGACACGTGGAAAAGATATTTTCGTCCCGATCGATTACATCATTGGTGGACCGAAAATGGCCGGTCAGGGCTGGCGTATGCTGGTGGAGTGTCTGTCGGTTGGCCGTGGCATTACCCTGCCGTCTAACTCTACCGGTGGTGTTAAATCGGTAGCCCTGGCGACCGGTGCCTACGCGCATATCCGCCGTCAGTTCAAAATCTCTATCGGTAAAATGGAAGGGATTGAAGAACCGTTGGCGCGTATTGCAGGCAATGCCTACGTGATGGACGCGGCGGCATCGTTGGTTACGTACGGTATTATGCTGGGCGAAAAACCCGCAGTGCTCTCTGCCATCGTGAAGTACCACTGTACCCACCGCGGACAGCAGTCTATTGTCGACGCAATGGACATCACGGGCGGTAAAGGCATCATGCTGGGCGAAAGCAACTTCCTGGCACGTGCTTATCAGGGCGCCCCTATCGCCATTACCGTTGAAGGCGCGAACATTCTGACCCGTAGCATGATGATCTTCGGACAAGGCGCCATTCGCTGCCATCCTTATGTCCTCGAAGAGATGAACGCCGCGCAGAAAAACGACGTCAATGCCTTCGATAAATTGTTGTTCAAACACATTGGTCATGTCGGCAGTAATAAAGTGCGCAGTTTTTGGCTGGGCCTGACTCGCGGGCTGACCAGTCACACGCCGACAGGGGATGCCACGAAGCGTTACTATCAGCACCTGAACCGTCTGAGCGCTAACCTGGCACTGCTTTCCGATGTCTCAATGGCAGTACTGGGCGGTAGCCTGAAACGTCGTGAGCGCATCTCTGCACGCCTGGGCGATATTTTAAGTCAGCTGTATCTCGCCTCTGCCGTCCTGAAGCGTTATGACGATGAGGGCCGTCACGAAGCCGACCTGCCGCTGGTTCACTGGGGCGTCCAGGATGCGTTGTATCAGGCTGAACAGGCGATGGACGATCTTCTGCAAAACTTCCCGAACCGTTTGGTGGCAGGTTTGCTGAACGTGGTGATCTTCCCGACAGGTCGCCACTACCATGCACCTTCCGACAAACTGGATCACAAAGTCGCGAAGATTCTGCAGACACCGAGCGCAACCCGTACCCGCATTGGTCGTGGCCAGTATCTGACTCCAAGTGAACATAACCCGGTCGGTTTACTGGAACAAGCGCTGCTGGATGTGATGGCCGCAGACCCTATCCACCAGCGTATCTGCAAAGAGCTGGGTAAAAACCTGTCATTTACCCGTCTGGACGAGCTGGCGCATAACGCACTGGCGAAAGGGTTGATTGACAAAGATGAAGCAGCGATTCTGGTCAAAGCCGAAGAAAGCCGCCTGCGCAGTATCAACGTTGATGATTTTGAACCCGAGGAGCTGGCGACACAGCCGGTAAAGTTGCCGGAGAAAGTGCGTAAAGTCGAAGCCGCATAAACATCCGCTACCCGTTCCAGCCCCGCTTTACGCGGGGCTTTTTTATTGCCACCTATCCGTCGTGGCGCATGCTACAGTGTAAAAATGCAGCTTAACGAGGAACCACGATCGTGCCCGGTTTGAAAATCACGCTTTTGCAACAACCTCTGGTCTGGATGGACGGCCCCGCCAATTTGCGCCATTTTGACAGACAACTGGAAACCATCGCCGGACGTGACATCATCGTATTACCCGAGATGTTTACCACTGGCTTTGCCATGGAAGCGGCGGCCCGTTCACTCTCTCAGGAAGCCATCATCGAGTGGATGCGCGTAAGGGCTGAACAGACCAACGCCCTGATTGCAGGCAGTGTGGCGTTACAGTCAGAACGCGGGCCGGTTAACCGATTTTTACTCGTTGAGCCGCAAGGAACCGTTCATCATTATGATAAACGTCACCTGTTCCGTATGGCGGATGAACATCACCATTATGAACCGGGTACTGAGCGCGTCATTGTGAACTGGCGCGGCTGGCGTATCCTGCCGCTGATCTGTTACGACCTGCGTTTTCCGGTGTGGTCCCGCAATCTCAACGATTATGATCTGGCATTGTTCGTGGCTAACTGGCCTGCTCCGCGTTCATTACACTGGCAGGCGTTGCTGACCGCGCGGGCCATTGAAAATCAGGCATATGTTGCAGGCTGTAACCGGGTCGGTACTGACGGCAACGGCCACCATTACCGTGGAGACAGTCGGGTGATTAGCCCGCAGGGCGAGATTATCGCCACGGCTGAACCCCATCACGCAACCCGCATCGACGCAGAGTTATCGCTCAGCACGCTGCGGGAATACCGGGAAAAATTCCCGGCATGGCAGGATGCCGATCCGTTCACGCTGCAATAAATCCGCGCGCCACTTCCGCTATGGCGAACCGTTTCCCATAGCGGGGATTGTTTCACTCAGTAACCTCCCGTAAAACAAATTCGCGTGGCACCCCTCACCTTTCAACGTATCCTGAGCGAGATATTCACTCATCGTTTACCCGTGGTAAGCACAGTTCAAAATTTCTTTATCAGGATGAAATAATGAAGAATTTCGTACGTATGACCTTAGTCGCTGCAGCGCTGGCTGGTGCCTCTTTCAGTACTTTTGCATCAAACGTGTCTGATACACCCGTTCCTTCCCAGGATCCGGTGGTGCAACAGCTTAAGCTGACCGACGCTCAGGTTGAGCAAATTAAAAAGCTGCACAGCGAGCTGGAAGCTAACGTGAGCAAGATTTCCATGAAGGACATTAAAGACGGCGAACTGATCAATGTCATTAGATCCGGGAAATGGGACGAGTCCGCAATAAACAAACAGCTGACGGCGATCGGCAGTGTTGAACAGCAATCCCGCTACTACCGCGTGAAATACTACTTTGAGCTGAACAAAGTCTTAACGCCGGAACAGCGTAAACTGGTACAAAATGAGATTGCCCAGACGCTGAGCGAATAATGTCGATAGCCCGTTGCGCCAGGTAGCGGGCTTTCCTGATTTTAGTAGCATGAAAATGACGAAGCCCTGCCTCATTGCGGATTAAGGTCTTCTGGCAAAACTTCTTGCTCAAACAGATATCCCTGTACGGCATCAGCGCCGCTTACACGGCAAATGGCATAATCCTCTGGTGTTTCAACCCCTTCAATCACCACCCGTCCCCCCAGTCCACGAAACTGATTGACCAGAATAGTCAGCTGCGATCCCGATGTCCTGAACTGATGAAATAATCCGGTTTCGATTTTGACCGCATCAAATTGAATGCCAGCCTGCCGCCAGATAAAAAACTGCGCCGGTGAAACGTCATCCAACCAGATGCGAAACCCGTACCGTATCAGAGTGTTTAATGCAGCGCACACCACCTGCTGTTCTGCCTTTTCCAGACGCATCATCGTGCCCGGATCCTGAATTTCGATAATGATCCGCCCCTGATGCACCTGTTCAGTAAGCAGGCTTACCCACCGCTGGCAGGTCAGCATCCTGACAGATAAATTCAGCGAAAAGCATCCCCGCAGCGCCAGTACCCGCTGCATTTGCCACAGAAAGAGTTGCTGCTTCTCTATTACGGAAAGGCGCTGGAAAAACAGATCCAAATGCTGCGGTGTCCGTACCAGGCTCAATACCTCGCGGACATCCCGCGCTGCATCATGAAAAAAATGGATACGCTGCAGGCGGATCCCGGTGATCTGCGTCAGTTCGGCATTGCGGGGAAGCTCTGGCGTATAAAGAGCCGGTTCACAGAGTCTGTTCATGTCATTCCATTTTTTGATTAAAAGGACGTCGTGCATCCTGCAACCAGGGGATACGGCGATCGTTCGGGTATTCCAGGTAAAAGCGTGCCGCCAGACGACGCGCCGCGGGCATGTCGCGCTGCTGCTGCGCAAGCAAGATTTGCGTGAAGGAGATATTCGGGTCCGGGTGAACACGCACGTATTCAGGTGCCCAGCGGCGAACCGGCACTAGCCAGAGAGCGTCCTGGGTTCGCTGATAACGTTGCAGATAACCCATTTCGACATCAAACCGGTAACGCGTGGCCAGCAGCCATCCACCCACAGGGAGTGATTCGGCAAGACGCCACTGTTCTGACTGCCGCTCCGCCGCCGTCAGTCGTTGTTGCGTCTGCAGCGTGAGGAGCAACAACGGCGTCAAGGTCAGTGCCGCGATAAACGCCACCACGCGAACAAAGTCAGTCGCAGGAAGCGCCAGCCGGCGCCTGCTCACCGCACTGTCTGCACAACGTAGCAACAGGATCAGCAGCAGCCAATGAGGTGTCGACTGTCTGACTGGGTATTCCGTCAGCATATGAATCACCACGGGCAGCGCTGCCACCAGGCATGCACGCCGCCAGTGATTTCCACTGATCCAAAGCCAAAAACCGCCTGCAATAAAACAGACCGCGCCAGCCAGACCGACCAGGCCGCCCTCCACCATCCACAGCATCAGTTCGTTATGCGGATGCGACATGCTGCTCAGCCCAAAACGCCCCGCACGTTCAAGAAATACCGCGGCAAAACTGCCGACACCCCAGCCCATCCACGGTCGTTCTACAAACAGCGCCAGAGACGTTTTCAGTACCGACCAGCGAACATGAGATGACGTCAGATGATCCACTGTCGCAACAGACAGGAAATGGCGAGTGACTTCCCCCATCGCCATTCCAGCCGCCACCAGCACCAGGAGTCGCAGCAACGTCCGCCGTTGCGAAGGAAAAATGGCCAGCAGCAATACTTCTCCAACGGCCAGAGACAAATAGCCGGTTTGCGACTGACATTCATGCAGCACAAATCCCATCAACACACAGGCAAACCCAATGGCTATCCGAGCTCGGCCATGGATCCGTAAAAAGAGTAGCGCCGACAGCAATACGCCACAGGCGGTAAAACTGGCCATCAGATTGACCTGCTGAAAAATGCCGTAAGGCCGCGTACTGCGCCACCAGGTAAACTCCCAGTACTCCACGCCCGGCAGATGCAAATACTGATAGACAAACGCGAGGCATTCGAGAAGACAGGCACCCCATAACATAGCCAACAAGACCGTCAGTGTGTTTGCCGTCAGCGGAATTTGCAGCACCACCAGGTATAAAAATACGCCCCCCAACAATGCGCCTGCCACCAGCAATGCCTCCGTTTGCCAGACCACGGGCGTCAGCAGGCAAAGCAGTGTCAGAATCAGCGCTCCCGCCATAAAACCGACGGCAGGTAACGTGAGACGCCAGCGTCGACGGGGCAGCAGCACAGACGCGCTCCCCGTCAGCACCACGGCGTAGACCCAGGACAGAATATTGAGCGGTAACGACAGACCGCTGCCGCCGTTATTCGGCCAGTAAAGATGCATACCCCCACACCAGAAAAGCAGACTGGCAGCGAGTAAGAATCTCTGCGCGGACAACGGGGCTATACGATTCAGTGTGTTCATCATGCTACTGGTAATTCAGCGTCCAGGTTCCGCTGGCGCTAAACGGGCCGTACTCAAGGGACTGGTTTTTTATCGCCGTCGGCTCTGCAGCGACCCACGCCAGAAAATTCAGCGTCATCGATCCTTCAGTAATCTCTTTCACTGACGTGCTCTCGCCGAGCCGGATTGCCGTACCATTCTCTTCACTCATCCCAATGCCGATCCCAGCCGCACCGCCTTGCTCACTGCTGTCCAGCGCCAGATGATCGGGTAATTCCGCATCTTCGGTGCCACCGAAGGTGACGGAGATCCCGCGAAAAACCTCTGGGTTACAGTCGCGTAACTGAATACTGAATTTTTCTGGCTTACTACGCCCTGACGAATAGAGATCCTGGGTGGCTATCTGCCCAAAATCGACCTCAATTTTATCGCCCCCCGGAGGAAGGCTGCAGGCGAGCGCCCTGACGGTGCCGTGAAAATACATATCGCCGCCGACCAGTTTAGTGTCAGCCTGCGTCATACCGCTGAGCAACAATGCACTAACCGCAATTAACGTCCTGAATCTCATGGCATCACCCTACTGAAACTGCGCAACAACGGTGGCAGAGGCTTCAAACTCCCCCTCCTTAACGCTGCCCACGCCCGGCTTTGCCACCGGTGCGGCAGTGAGATTCCAGTCGCCCTGGTTCTGGTAGAAGCCCTTCACGTTGTAAAACTGATTCGGCACCACGGGGTTTCCGCTCTCATCCTTAATGACGATCCCGAGATCGTCGCGTTTTTGCCCATTGCTGAGAGTTCCGAGGAAATGATCGTTAAACCCCGCGGTACCTGAGGCCGTGCTGGTTTGTACGCCGAGATCAATGTTCAGCGCCCCCTTGTCAAAACTGCCGCCTTCACAGACCACGTGTATGGGGATCGACTTGCTGAAATTGGTGCCGTTGAGTTTTGCGGCGGAACCGGGCAAATCGCCAAATTCAATACTGATCTTGTCGCCCCGGTTAAAGGTGCATTTATCCGGCACGGTAATCAGCCCGGATTTAATCACCACCCGGGAAATCGCTGTTGTTGGTGTAGGCCCCGAGTTACCCATGCGCCCGGCAACCTCCAGCAGGGACTGCGAAGCAATATTGATGCCGTTAATTATTGGTTTGGTGACTATAAACGTCACTTTTCCTTTCGAACCACTTTTAACGTTAGTGGCGCGTACGTAGCCTTTACGCTTCTTGCAACTGTTATTGCTGTTGCGGTTAGAAACATTGGTAAAAGGTGCCTGAGCATAATTGTTATAGCGTCCGGCGACCCACACCTGCACTTCCACATCCAGATACTCGTTCAGACGAAAACGGTTCGGTCCCTGGTTTGAGAGAGGCATCGTCGAGGTCGTGGTGTAGTAAATCGGCTGTCGGGAGATATCGGCCTGCTCGCAGTGAAAATCCACCACATACAAGCTTCCCAGATTCCAGGTAAACGGGTTTGTTCTTCCGCCCGCATGGTTTTTGCTCACATCCAGTGATTTCAGCTCAATCTCATATTGATGTGGCGCCCCCCCCTGCGGCTCCCCTTCCCCCTGAGTAAACGCCTGCGCTGCCAGCGGACAGCCTGCCAGTGCTAGCCACAACAGCGTTTTGTGCAATACGCTCATAGATACTCCAGCTTCAGTCTGACCAGACCGTTAAATTCGCCAGCGGTCACCTCACGCCCGATGGATTCCAGCGCCGCGAGAAAGTGTATGGCGTTATCTCCCGGTTTAAGGATCCACATACGTTGCGGCTGACTGAGGTGGATCAACTGCTTACGTTCAGTCAACAACCGGATGCCCGCTCCCCGCACATCGCCATGAATACGGCCCAGATCGCTATTTTCCGGCGCGCTTTCGGCCATCAACGTCATCGAAACGCCGCGTTCCACCGTGCTGTGCGCCAGCTCAGGCATTTCACTGGTCTGCCCGGGGAAATCCCGCAGGGTATGACCGGAGCCTTTTAAGCAGTCGTTCAGGTACAGCGTGACCAACACCGGATCACTTCGATCGCCGGCCTGGTGAAACCGGCTGGCGGAAATATCACCAAGATCGACGGTCTGGTCGCGTGACGCCATATCCAGCACACACGGCGAAACGAAGACCCGACCGTGAAAACGGACGTTGCCATACTCGCCGGACACGTTGCTCATATCCTGGCGCCCGCCTTTGGCCTGAACCGTACAGGCCACTCCCGCCATCAGCAGAGCGCAAAGCATCTTTTTCATTTACCGAGTCCTGTTACCGGGGCTGCTTCTCCATTGGCAATGCCTTACACACATTGCCTGTGCAGCTGAAATTCAGTTCGGGATGACCACCAAAATCGTTCACGTACATCATGCTGAACTGGCTGACGCTGCCGTCAGTGACGATGAAATCGTGAGAGGATTTTGGCGATACCATAATTCCGGGGAAGTCCGTCAGCTTGCCACCCCCTTGCGCTTCCGGCTTACGGCTCAGGCCGATGAGGGTGACGAAATAAGGTGTCGGGTTATCCACGGTCCAGTGGGTGCCCTGCTTGTGAAAGACCACCAGGTTCTGCCACACAGCACCGGGGGTTTCCGGCACGATGGCGGTCGGACGGTAAAACAGCTTGATGCGCGACTGCATCGCCAACTGCAGTACGTTCGGCTTGTCCGGTTTGGGCGGAATTTCGCGAACGTTCAGGTAGAAGAGACTCTCGCGATCCTGCGGCAGCGCGTTAATGCCACCGGTTTTTGTGACGCGGGCAATGCCCTTTTGCCCACCGTTGATGCGTTGCAGCGGCGGCAGGACCATCAACGGCGAGGTGATCTTTGTCCCGCTTGCATCTTCCACCCACGACTGCGCCAGAAACGGGATACTCGGGCTGGTGTTGGTTAAGTTCGCACTGACAGAGCGAGCATCACCGGTGATAATCAGTCGGGTGCGGTCGAGCGCAATGCCCGCCCATGAGGTATTGATCTCTGCGACAAACAGCAGGCCGCAGGCCACAGGTTTCAGCCAGCGCTGCACGGAGTAAAAAGCTTGGTTTTTCATGACACGATTCATTCAAGTTATGGAAATTATTCACAAGGCAACAGCACGTTGCCTTCCGGATTGAGTTGTTGCGGCACCTGTAAGTGACACTGCGCGCGACCGCCCCAGGCAACGGAAAGACGTTCGGCAGGATTCACACCGGCAATCCAGGCCACGCCGTTTTCCATCACCATGGCGACGCTGACGCCGTTGGCATTGAATACTTCGGCACCAAACGGCGGCACAGAGCCATCTTTCAGGCGCAACATCGCCATCATTTTTTGCCCCTGAGCCACGGCAAAGCGCTGATAGCCAATCGCCCCTTCCGTCAGGGTATTGGTGACGATGGCTTTGGTGGCGGAAATGTCTTCATCCATCGCGTCCACGTCGATGCGGGTATCAAAGCTGTGATAACTCACGACATCCGGCACCACGGCAATGCCGAAGCGGTTCGAATGCGCCTGTTCACCGTTCAGCGGCACGTTAGCGACACCGTCGGTATCGACCATCACGCGGGCGGTGTTCATCGACGCCTGGCTGTTGTGTAGCGCCGCACCGTGACGCGTCGCGGTGAAGCCGCCACGCATCGTGCCGCCAACTGAGAAATAGCGTGACTGCTGCCAGCTGACGTTCGATTCCAGCTCCGCCATCATGCTGCGGTGCTTGTAATAGCCATCAAACGCAGTGCGCCCTTCACCAGAGACCCCGGCGCGCAGACGCCACGGGTTGTTGCTATCGCGGTTATCGGAATACGAAACCATCTGGCTGGTCTGGTTGCCGCTGTTTTGCAGCTCATAATCCATTGAACGACCATCGTTCCACGGAATTGAGAGGGAGAGCGAGAGGCTGTCATCCCGTTTTCCCTGATACTCAGAGCGGTAAGCCGAAAGGTTGGTGCTAATCCCCCGAATCCCGGCGAACGAAAAGCTGTGCCCCATCGACATCCCGTAACGATCCTGTGAACGGCGGTCCCAGTAGTTCTGGTGGGTGTAGGTCAGGTATAGCGTCGTGGCCAAACGCGGATCGTCAGCAAAAAAGGTCTTGTTGCCGGTGATGGTGTACATCTCTTTTTCGTTCCCGACACTGTCGTTATTCTCATACTGTTCGTCGAGGAACTGCGAGAAAGAGCGGAAGTTTCGCTGCGAAAAGCGGTAACCCGCAAAGGTGATGGCACTGTTGTATTCATCAAAGGTTTTGGCATAGCTGAGCTTAAAGGACATGCCTTTTTTCTCATCCTGATGCTTCACCCGGCTCACGGATTGCGTGGCATCAGCCGACAACGCGCCCAGCCAGCTCAGATCACGCCCGATACCCATCGACCAGGCGTTATAGCGCTCACCGGCCAGCAGCGCACCGCCATACAGAGACCACGCATTACTGACCCCCCATGAAAAATCGCCGCTGTAAAACGCCGGTCCCTGAACGTCGTGGTTATAACGCGAAGGCTTACCGACGGCGGTGTTGTATCGCACGTAGCCAGGACGTGTCAGATAAGGAATATCGGCCGTGTTGACCTGAAAGGTTTGTACGGCGCCATCTTGCTCTTCGATTCTTACATCCAGCGTGCCGCGTACCGAGCCGTGCAGATCCTGAATATTAAACGGCCCCGCAGGGACGGTGGTTTGATAGATGACTCGCCCCTGCTGGCTGACGGTCACTTTTGCGTTACTGCGGGCGATACCGTGAACTTCAGGCGCGTAGCCCTGCAAATTCGGCGGTAGCATGCGCTCGTCGCTGGCGAGGTTAACGCCTGTGAAACGCACCGAATCAAATACCTGAGAATTCAGGTAGATTTCGCCTACCGTCAGCTTAGCGGCCTGCATCGGCAACGGGCGATAGGCGTAGATCTGGTCCCAGTCAATACTTCCCCGATTATTATCCGAGGAGTAATCAGCCTGATACTGTCCGCGAAAACGCCAGCCGCCGAGGTTAAATCCTGTCTGACCGTAGCCCGACAGAGAGCGGTAATGACCGCCGCCTTGTTCGTAGTGTGTGGTCTGACCCGAGATGCTGTAGTCAAATATCAACCCCGCCACGCCATTATCCCAACGTTCCGGCGGCGTCCAGTCAGGATCGGTATATTTCATCCATGCCTGCGGCACGGTAATGTCCAGCACCCCGGCGCTGTTATTTAATGCCACCCCCGGCAAACGGGAAATGTCATAGCAGGTCGCAGTAACCGGACGAATATGCACCAGCGCCTCTTCTTTGAGCGCCAGTAACTCAAGCTGTTCCGGCGTCAGGCATGCCATGGATTTATGTTTATTTTCAGGATCGACAATATAGCGGATCGACTGCTGTGGGATCTCCTGACCATTAATGCGAACATCCAGAAGATATTCGCCGGGTGTGACAAAGTTGCCTTCAGAAAAGCGCTGCAAATCTACATTCTGCCTGTCGCTGGCATCCAGAACGTCGGTATTAAATTCAATTGACTCATCCGCTTCAACCCATGAAGAAGCGCAGACCAGAGCAATAAAAAGCGCCAGACGTGTTTTATCTGTTTTCAGCGTGATCATTTTCGTTCGCAAACCTTCAGATACCCGAATTGCCAGTGCAGCTCAGAGATAATTCACAACAAAATGCGTGGCCGCGGTAAATTCACCGGATGTCATTCGTCCGTCGCGGGAGATCAAATAAGCCGTAAAATTGAGCGTATTTTTTCCTGGGTTAAGCGCATAGTCCGGTGATGGTTCGCCCAGATGAATTTGCTGTCCTTTGCTGTCATATATTTCTATCGCTAAATTTTCAGTTTCCGACTGCACGCTCAGATAATCGGGATTATCGCGATCGGATGCGCCGGAAAAGGTAATATTGGCGCGTTGAAACACATTCCCTGGGTGTTGAGAATCCCCTAATGAACATCCCAACAAATGAATACTGAAATCGTGCGCCGAGACTTTTTCGGGCTTCCCGGAAATATCCCTGGCGGAGAGGTCGTCAAATTCGACCAGCAGCGAGCGGTCCCGCGGATCGACATAGCAGGCAGCCTCAATAATATTTCCCCGCATCCGCATTTTGCCGGGCGTACTGGCGATATGATCTGTGCCAGCCATAACCCATGCAGGCGATATAAAGATAAAAAGCAGTAACGTTCGCCATCCAGGCATAACCGCATTTCCTTTCAGTGAATCGCAGGAAGGGTTAAGCAGGCGCAATAATGCGCCCGCAGCAGATCATTACTGATAGTCGATCTGGAAATTAACGGTGGATTCGAAATCACCTGGAGTCACCGCTGCAGAGGCGTTGCTCGCCTGCAGGTAAGCCACGAAATCGATATCGGTTTCGCCGTCGGTGATGTTGACCTCGGAAGCGGCTTCGCCCCATTTCACTTCCTGGTTGCCGCTGTCAATCATACCGATGCCCGCGCCCTGCGCAGTACCAGAGGTGAATGCAGCCAGCGCGTTGTTGTCCTTGTCAATTGTTGCCGGGGTGTAGGTCACGGTAGCGGTTTTCGCGACTGTCGTATCACAACCCTGCAGAACGATTTTGGCATGCTTAACACCAGCACGCTGATTGTCTTTTAACTGAGACGTCGGGATCTCGCCAAAATTTACCTGTACTGGGCTAGATTCAGGAGCCAGACCGCATGCGGAATTCACCAAAGAACCGGTGAAATGAATTTTACCGTTAGTCGGTTCTACCTTCTCAGCAGCAAAACTAGAAGCGGCAGTAAAAGTCATTCCCGCCATCAGCGCACAGGCCATAGCCACGTTTTTCATTTTCATATTAAATCTTAACCTTATATCTATTTTTGGTTATTTCGACGTTCTATTCCCGCAGACGATTTTTGTCTGGGAAATCCTGATATTCAGGTAGCAGCGGTGCATTTCCTTGCAGATAATCCCTCTCAAGCTACTCCTTATTTTGAACTTCACAGGCATTACATACGGAATACCCTCCACAGCCGTTCACGCTGTTTCGGGGTTTATATTAAGTCCTTGAAAAAATGAGACAACGAGAAAACCTGCTCTCCATCAAACTCAGGGAATCGTGTTGTTTCACAGCCACTGAACGGATCAATCACGAAAAACAGACCAAACAAAACACAAAAACCAGCATAAAACACTACTTTTTATATTATTTATAATATTTTTATCTGTTCTGTATTTTTTAATTTAGCTTAAATGATAAAAAAAAGTATTTATGAATATTTTGTAAAAATGACAATGGATATCAAATGTGAGCCATGACAATAAGATAGCGAAGACGAGAAGAAGAATTTGTAATTTCAGAAAAGGATATTAAAATATTGTTATGAAAACATTAAAAAAACGTTCTTTGGTACAACCATTTTTTATAAATGAATTATGTTATGCTATTGCCTTAACCACTCGAATGCGAGATTTCCTGCCTTAAAGGAGACATCAGTGATTTCTCATATACCAATAAAAAAAATCAAATCCGTAATTATCGGTGATGGCCTTATTTTTAGACCGCATAAAAATACGCTAAAAGACCTAACCTCTGGTGAAACGGCCACACTGAATAATGTAGCATCACTATTACTGCTGTATTTATTGCAAAATGGTAAAGAGATTTCCACGCGCGACGAGATTCTGCTGAATGTTTTCCAGCGCAATGGAGCCAGAGCGACAGATGCTAATCTCAACCAGCATATTTCATTTCTACGCAAAGCAATAACGTCAACGGGACACCCTGCAGAATTCATCGTGACGATTCCCCGTATGGGATTTCGAATGGGCGATGTCAGTATCAATATTCAGCAACGGGAAGAGGTACAGATTCCTGACAAAACTCCCACCTCGATGCCGGCACAAAAGAAGAAGAAGCATAACCGATGGCCTGTTGCGATAACCGCATTAATTACCGGCATTGCTGTGCTGGCGACGGCCTGGTTGACCTGGATACCTAATGAAATCTACATGACGGATGCTTCTATTCTCAGGACGATCAACTATGAGAAATGCCGTGTGCATATTTTAGGTAATGCCCTCACCGATACCATTACCGAAAAGAAGGCGCGGGATATTTTCCAGTCCGTTGGCATTAACCCGGACTGTTCACACACGAAAGATCTCTATCTCAATACCTGGTCGAGCAACCATAACCTGATTGACTGGTCGTTTGCTGCTGAATGCGGTCTTAACCTCGGCTATTACCACTGTGCCAGCCTGTATCGTCATCATGAGGAATGATATGAAGCCGGAAAGCGATCACTCTCCTTTATTGTGGTCAGTCGTGATTACCATTTGTGGGCTGGCGGCTATCGCCTTCCTCATCATTACCGGAGATGCGAAGAAAAAAGAGATCAGTTTTTCCTGCTCTTCGGAATTCACGTCGATACTCGACGTCCATAACTCGAAAAAGGTACTCAATGGGATCCTGTTGATAACCAGCTACAACTCCGGGCACCTTTCACTGTCAGTACAAGGGAAGTTCAAAAGCGATGAGGGCGAGTTCACTGTTGACCGTAAACTGTTCTTTCGCTACGCCAGCCCACTCGGCCATACCGCAGGCGTTTTCACCCTCACCCCCGACGGACGTGAAAAAGCCCCCGATGATGATGCAGCAGATGAAATCGATTATCTTTTTTTCGACGCCTACAAACGCGTCGACAAACTGTACATGCTGAAACGCATTAATAAAGAAACGATCATTATCGGTGATAGTTTTTCACCCCGCTTAGCCTGCGTGATGAATCGCTTTTCAGGTTAACCGCTCAGTAATCTTCGTCAGATTAAAGATGACATGGTGTGCTGTATTTACCGGCGCCTTCCCTGCCGTGTTCGCTGGCAGGAAGTCGTCGGGCGAGAGTCTACTCCACGAAAGCGCAACAATTGTGTTGAGGGAGAGATCGGTGAGCGGCTCCAGGAGGAAGGTAACAAACCAAAGGGGAATGGCATACCGGGGGAAAATACAAATATGAAAACGACGAAGGCCTGAATCATTTCTGATTCAGGCCTTCTGAATAGTGGCGGAATGGACGGGACTCGAACCCGCGACCCCCTGCGTGACAGGCAGGTATTCTAACCAACTGAACTACCACTCCGCGTTGTGTTCCGCTTGGGAACGAAGCGAATATTACGGATTGCTTCGCATCTCGTCAACGCTTTTTCTCACGTTTCGAATCGTTTGCTGTAAAAATCGCCCGAGAGGTTATTTTTAGCGCGTAAAAAGGCAAACTAGGCTCGCCAGAGACAACTTCCGCCCTTCTTCTGAACAAGGTCAAGACGCGACTCATGCGCCGCCAGCTCTTCATCAGTGGCTAAAACAACGCGTAACCTACCCGCCTGACGAACAATGCGTTGGATCCCCGCCTCACCCTGCTGCTGCTGGCTTTCCCCTTCCATCGTAAAAGCCATCGTCGTTTGACCGCCCGTCATCATCAGATAAACGTCGGCCAGAATCTGGGCATCGAGCAATGCGCCGTGCAGGGTTCGTTTGCTGTTGTCTATTTCATAACGTGAGCACAATGCATCGAGGCTGTTACGCTTGCCAGGAAACATCTTCCTCGCCAGCGCCAGGCTATCGGTCACTTTGCAGAAGGTGTTCGTCTTCGGGATGTCGCGATGGAGTTTACTGAATTCATAATCCATAAAGCCGATATCAAACGACGCGTTATGAATAACCAGTTCAGCGCCCCGAATGTAATCGAGGAACTCATCGGCTACCTCGGCAAACGTCGGTTTATCGAGCAAAAATTCATCTGCAATACCGTGCACCCCAAACGCTTCCGGGTCCACCAGCCGGTCAGGTTTAAGGTAGACGTGGAAGTTATTCCCCGTCAGACGACGATTGACCACCTCGACAGCACCAATTTCAATAATCTTGTGCCCTTCGTAGTGCGCGCCGATCTGGTTCATACCCGTGGTTTCGGTATCCAGGACGATCTGTCGTGTAATTGCAGTGCTCATAGCGGTCATTTATGTCAGACTTGTCGTTTTACAGTTCGATTTCAAATTACAGGAAGTCTACCAGAGATGCTTAAACAGGTAGAAATTTTCACCGATGGTTCTTGTCTCGGCAATCCAGGGCCTGGCGGTTACGGCGCTATTTTACGCTATCGCGGCCGCGAAAAAACCTTCAACGAAGGGTATACCCTCACGACGAATAACCGCATGGAGTTGATGGCGGCCATTGTCGCGCTGGAAGCACTGAAGGAGCACTGCAACGTTGTGCTCAGTACGGACAGTCAGTACGTCCGCCAGGGGATTACGCAATGGATCCACAACTGGAAAAAACGTGGTTGGAAAACCGCAGATAAAAAACCAGTGAAGAACGTTGATCTCTGGAAGCGCCTCGACGCGGCGTTGGGCCAGCACCAAATTAAATGGGAATGGGTAAAAGGCCATGCCGGCCATCCGGAAAACGAACGCTGCGATGAGCTTGCACGTGCCGCCGCAATGAATCCCACTCAGAAAGACACCGGGTATCAGCCGGAAGCTTAGACGTCGGGTTTACGGTAATGGCGGGTCGCACCGACAGTTTGTCGAATCCGCGCTGTGTTTTTATTTTGTTTCATTGGGTTAAGCGTAAGCGGAATGGTTCGCTTGCGCGCGACAATAAGCTGCAGACAACCCAATGCCGGAACATGCGCACTCAACAGCTTCCCGCCCTGCTTTGCCCAGGGCAAGACGTGAAAGCGGCTATAGTGTAACACTTCAAAATTCAGCAGGGATAACCAGTCGAACTGACGCATAAGCGTAAACATTCGGCTGTTATAGGGGCTCGTTTTACGTAATACCGGCACCAACTTGCGTAATCCCATCAGGCTCACAGGATTGAACCCGCTTAACACAATCCAGCCATCATCAATTAACACACGATCGGCTTCATGCAGTAAACGATGCGGATCTGCGCACCAGGGCAACGTATGCGCCAACAAACACACATCAACAGATTTGTCGGCAAAGGGAAGATGCAATGGGTCGGCCTGAACCTGGACCGGCGAACCTTGTGCGGAAACATTTACCTGGTGGGAGACAGCGCACGCTTCCGAGTTGATTTCTGCGCTTAAATTACCGACCTTAAGCAGGTGAAAACCATACATTTTAGCGAACCACGGGTTAAGTTGTTGTTCCAGCGCCTCACGATAGTACTCACCCCAGGGCAGATCGCCCCAGCATTCAGGTGCTATAGCAGTTTGAGGGATCCTTGCCGGTTTCATCACGACCTTCCGCTACGTTTGAGAGGTAATCTATGAATCTTAACAGTATTCCCGCGTTTCAGGACAATTACATCTGGGTTCTTAGTAATAATGAAGGACGTTGCCTGATTGTCGATCCCGGTGACGCAAAACCGGTGTTGGATGCGATTGCGGAGCATAACTGGCAACCGGAAGCGATTTTGCTCACTCATCATCATCAGGATCACGTTGGCGGCGTGAAAGAACTCCGTGAGCATTTTCCTAAAATTGTGGTTTACGGACCGGCAGAGACACAAGATAAGGGAACGACCCAGGTAGTCAAAGATGGCGAAACTGCCTTCATTTTAGGGCATGAATTTAGTGTATTTGCCACACCGGGTCACACTTTAGGACATATCTGTTACTTTAGCCACCCTTATCTATTTTGCGGGGATACTCTGTTTTCAGGGGGATGTGGACGTTTGTTTGAAGGCACTTCAATTCAAATGTATCAATCACTTAAAAAAATATGTGCGCTTCCTGATGATACATTGGTGTGTAGTGCCCATGAATATACTTTATCAAATATTAAGTTTGCACTCAGCATCCTACCGCACGATTCGTTCATTAATGAATATTATCGTAAAGTTAATGAGTTACGCGCAAAAAACCAAATGACACTACCCGTTACTCTGAAAAATGAGCGGCAAAACAATATTTTTCTAAGAACGGAAGATATTGATTTAATTAATGAAATAAACAAAGAAACAATATTGCAACACCCTGAAGAGCGTTTTGCCTGGTTAAGGTCAAAGAAAGACAGGTTCTGACAATTCCTACTTGTCATTCGCAAACTTCGCCGTTATGATCGGTCGTCTTTTAAGCAACTATTGACACACACATGAAGGCAAAAGCGATTTTACTCGCCTCTGTCCTGCTCGTGGGGTGCCAGTCGTCTCAGAACGCTGGTGTTCAACAGCACGCACAGAGCCTTTCTGCAGCTGGTCAAGGGGAAGCAGGAAAGTTTACGAGTCAGGCTCGATGGATGGACGATGGGACGTCTATCGCGCCGGATCAAGACCTGTGGGCTTTCATTGGTGACGAGCTAAAGATGGGAATTCCGGAAAATAACCGGATTCGCGAACAGAAACAGAAATATTTACGCAATAAGAGCTATCTCCACGATGTAACTTTACGGGCAGAGCCGTATATGTACTGGATAGCCGGGCAAGTTAAAAAACGTAACATGCCTATGGAACTGGTACTACTACCCATAGTGGAGAGCGCTTTTGATCCTCACGCGACGTCTGGCGCCAATGCAGCTGGCATTTGGCAGATCATTCCGAGCACGGGGCGCAATTATGGTTTAAAACAGACGCGCAGTTATGATGCTCGTCGCGATGTTGTGGCATCCACAACGGCGGCGCTGGACATGATGCAACGTCTGAACAAAATGTTTGACGGCGACTGGCTGTTGACCGTAGCGGCTTATAATAGCGGCGAAGGTCGCGTTATGAAGGCGATGAAAGCGAACAAAGCTCGTGGCAAAGCGACGGACTTTTGGTCACTTCCATTACCTCAGGAAACGAAGCAGTACGTGCCAAAAATGCTGGCTTTGAGCGATATTCTCAAAAACAGCAAACGCTATGGCGTGCGTCTGCCTACGACAGACGAAAGTCGGGCGTTGGCGCGTGTTCGCTTGAGCAGCCCGGTAGAAATGGCGCAGGTTGCAGATATGGCGGGGATTTCCGTCAGCAAGCTAAAGACGTTTAATGCTGGCGTGAAAGGCTCCACGTTGGGTGCAAGCGGCCCGCAATACGTGATGATTCCAAAGAAGCATGCAGCACAACTGCGTGAATCTCTGGCTTCCGGCGAAATTGCGGCAGTACAGTCAACGTTAGTTGCAGATAATACGCCACTGAACAGCCGTAACTACACGGTTCGTTCTGGCGACACGCTTTCGGGCATCGCTTCGCGTCTTGGCGTGAAAGCAAGCGATCTGAAGCAGTGGAACAATCTGCGTGGTTCTAGCCTGAAAGTTGGGCAAAGTTTGACGGTTGGCGCGGGCACTAGCGCGCAGCGACTGGCTAACAACAGTGACAGTATTACCTATCGTGTGCGTAAAGGGGATTCTCTTTCGAGCATCGCTAAACGTCACGGCGTTAACATCAAAGATGTGATGCGCTGGAACAACGATACGGATAATCTGCAGCCCGGCGATCAGCTAACGTTGTTTGTGAAAAACAACGGTATGCCAGACTCCTGATCAGCATAATGTGAAAAAGGCACCGATTCCCCCGGTGCCTTTTTTATTTACGCTTTACACGCTTCAATCATGATGGTGTCGCTGGTAAAGGAACCATCCTCCTGCAACGCAAAGTAGCCCTTCACCTCCCCCGATGCGCTCTCCTGATACATGCGTATGGCTTGTGCTAATGCGGCCGGTGTGCGCATCCGTGCTACCCATGAGCTGAATTCCAGGGGCAAACGATCGGTCAGCAGCGTGTCGACGACCAAATTTGCATTATTAATGAAAGACAGCCACTCGCCGCTTGAATAGTTCCGCACATGCGAGGTATCACGCAACGCTTCAACCGTCTGCAACCAGATGTCACGAACCGGATGCCCTGGCGACATCACATCCATCATTATCAGTCTGCCACCCGGTTTCAATACACGGTACACCTCACGCAGCGCCATGCCAACATCATGCCAGTGATGGGCTGAATAACGGCTGATAACCACATCAAACGCGTGATCGTCGAAGGGTAACTTTTCGGCATAACCTTGCCGCGTAGAAATATTACTTAACCCTTTCTCACTCGCAGCTTGCGCAACCACTTCCAGCATTTGCGAGGACAAGTCATACGCCACAACGCGCTGCACAGCCTGCGCGGCAATAAAACTGGCATGCCCCGCTCCGCACCCCATGTCCAGAACGTGAGCCAGAGGAAATGCAGACAGTCTTTGCGCCAGACGCTGTAAATCACGGCCAGTGGCGTGTACGGCACTGGTTAAATAGGCATTCGCCTGCGAACCGAACTGTTTTTCGACGTTGTCATGATGAGAGTGTGTTGTCATTGTATTGCCCTTTTCTGGTTGGGAGGTAAAGGGCAGCACCGCTACTGGCCTGCCCTACGGCAGACCTGACACACCTATTGGTCAGGTTTGCCGGGACTGAATTCAACGAGTAGTGGGTTATGATCGGACGCGCGCGTGACCAGTACAGAGGCTTCACTAACGTTCAGACCACGATAAAAGACAAAATCGAGAGGACGGCCAAAGGCCCGACGGCGCTGATCATCCGTAAAGCGCACCTGACGAAGCGACATTTCACGCGCAAAGCGATACAGCGCATTCATGCGCTGGCGGCTCCAGGCATTGAAATCGCCCGCCATTATCACCGGGCCGCTGTGATGTGCAATCTGGTCGCCGATAGGAAGTAACTGCTTACTGTATACATCGACCCCCAGGCTGAAATTAACCGCATGGATATTTACGACCATCAATAATCGCGAATCAGGCAACGGATAGACCGTTACCAGCGCAGATTTCGCCAGGCGTAAGATCGGCTCGCGTTCGCGCAGTGGGCAGCAGTAAACAGGGTGAGCGGCTGAAAGCGTCATCACGCCAGAAGGATGTTGAGGCAGAACAAACGCCGGAACCTGGTCGGCGGCCAGATAGTTCGCCGTTGCAAACTGCACCAACTCTGGCGTGGTTTGCGCTTCCTGCAGTAAAACAAGATGCGCATCTTTGCCGAAGTTCTTCAGCACCGACAGCCATTCGGCACGCTGCTGTTTGAAGATATTCCACACCAGGATCCGAATGCGGTCTTCACTGCTTAACGGCTCTCCGGCGGGTAATGCCTGGCCGATACTCGCAAACGACCCAGGCGGTAAAATCCGTTCTGCAGGTTGTCCGGCGACATAGCGCATGGCATAGGTGTTTTTTCGCACTTTTGACTTTCAAACCTCTATAACGTCAACCAGCCCGGATCCGGACTGGTTCTTCTGTTATAGGGATTTTAGCTCACACTTTCAACGGACAATTACATATTGTTTTGTAAGCGAGCACTTACATCAACAGCTTAGCCCAGGGCAACGCGTGACGGTTTATCCAGCCTGCCACTGACCCCCATGAGTAAGAAGGCTCCCAGCACAATCACCGCGCCAATCCACGGCGTTTGCGCTAAACCAAAGTGCTGTACGGTTTGCCCACCCACGATGGACCCTATCGCAATCCCAATGTTGAATGCCGCAATATTCAGACCAGAAGCGACATCCACGGCATTGGGCGTAAATTGTTCCGCTTTTTGTACCACATACACCTGCAACCCTGGCACGTTGCCGAAAGCAAAGATCCCCATCACCAGGATGGTCGCCAGCGCAGCATATTGCACTGATGCCGTGAACTGGAAGACCATCAACAACACAACCAGCGCGGCAAAGATAAATTTCAACGCCGGAACTGCGCCATGCTTATCTGCCAGCTTGCCGCCCCAGATATTGCCGATAGCAACAGAAACACCATACCCCAGCAAAATCCAGCTCACGGCTGCCGGTGAAAAACCCGCCAGGTTCTGCATCATTGGCGCCAGAAAGGTAAACGCGGTAAACACGCCACCGTAGCCTAACGCGGTGATGGCATAGATAATCAGCAGGCGCGGGTGCGTTAAAACGCGAATCTGATCGCGCATCGTCGCGGCAGCGCGGCCTGGTATATTCGCCGGAATCAGAATCAGGCTGCTGATCAATGCGATGATACCGAGCATTGAGACAGCAAGAAACGTTTCACGCCATCCAAAATGCTGACCGATAAATGTTCCCAGCGGAACGCCGGTTACCAGGGCAACAGTTAAGCCGCCAAACATAATGGCAATGGCTGACGCGGCTTTCTCTTTTGGCACCAGACTCGTCGCAATTGTCGAGCCAATAGAGAAGAACACACCATGCGCCAGTCCCGTCAGCAGACGAGCGACTACCAGTGTCATATACCCAGGTGCCTGCCATGCCAAAATATTCCCGGCAGTAAACAGAACCATCAATGCAACCAGCAACTGTTTACGCGGTAAACGTCCGGTTAATGCTGTCAGCACTGGAGCGCCGATCGCGACCCCCAGAGCGTAGATTGAGACCAGTAATCCCGCAGAAGGCAACGAGATCGCCAGTTGTTCGGCAATGGTAGGCACCAGACCCACTATCACAAATTCGGTTGTGCCAATTGCAAAGGCACTGATTGTCAGTGCAAGTAACGCTAACGGCATAAGTCACTCCATATCATCACTAAGTAGATGACACGTAGTATGCAGTGGTGCTTTAATGACAAAAATATCCAAAATCTCAATATAATTTTGCTTCAGGTGCAAAAATGAAAGCAACATCAGAAGAACTCGCGATTTTTGTTGCTGTGGTGGAAAGTGGTAGCTTCAGCCGCGCCGCAGAACAACTTGGCCAGGCTAACTCTGCCGTTAGTCGTGCCGTCAAAAAACTGGAAATGAAATTGGGTGTGGGTTTGCTTAACCGCACAACACGCCAGTTAAGCCTCACAGAGGAAGGCGAGCGTTATTTCAGGCGCGTACAGTCAATATTGCAGGAAATGGCCGCCGCCGAGACGGAGATTATGGAAACGCGCAATACCCCACGTGGATTGCTGCGTATAGATGCCGCAACACCGGTGACGCTTAACTTTCTGACACCGCTGATCAAGCCATTCCGCGAACGTTATCCGGAAATAACCCTTTCACTGGTCTCCTCGGAGACGTTTATCAATCTTATCGAGAGGAAGGTTGATGTGGCGATCCGCGCCGGTGCATTAAGCGATTCAAGTCTTCGCGCTCGTCCGCTGTTTACCAGCTACCGTAAAATTATCGCTTCGCCAGATTACATTGCACAGTATGGTAAGCCCGAAACCGTCGCCGATCTGAAAGATCATCTCTGTTTAGGTTTTACCGAACCGGCTACGCTGAATACCTGGCCGGTCTCCTGCTGCGATGGGCAGCTTCATGAGATTACCAGCGGGCTTTCTTCTAATAGCGGAGAGACGATAAAGCAGCTGTGCCTTAGCGGCAACGGGATCGCGTGTCTGTCAGACTATATGATTGCGAAGGAGCTGGAGCGGGGAGAATTTGTTGAACTGCTCGCCGAACATCGTGTTCCGATCGAGATGCCGTTTAGTGCGGTTTACTACAGCGATAAGGCAGTCAGCCCGCGTATTCGCGCGTTTATCGATTTTCTCAGTGAACATGCGGGTAGCATTGCCACCCGCACGCAGGTGAGTTAATCCCAGTTCGGTGCCAGTCCTTCCGGACTCACCAGACGATCGTTGCAATCCAGTGCAGCGATCGCTTTTTTGTCCTCGGCATCCAGTTGCAGATCCAACGCCTGCAGGTTGCTTGCCAGGTTTTCACGCCGGGTTGAGGACGGGATCACTGAATAACCTTCACCCATCGCCCATGCCAGAATCACCTGAGCAGGAGTGGCGTTATGCTTCGTCGCGATACGGATAATCGTCTCATCTTTCAACGCGTTGCCATAAGCCAGCGTCATGTAGGAGGTAATGTGAATACCGTGTTCGCTCGCCCATTCCACCACTTTACGGTTTTGCAGATACGGAGAGAGTTCGATCTGGTTCGTTGCGATATTTCCGGCACCGATCGCGCTAATCGCTTTCTCCATGAGTGGGATAGTGAAGTTCGAAATACCAATTTCGCGCGTCAGACCTTGTTTTTTCGCATCCAGCAGCGCCTGCATAAACTCTTCTACTGACACCGCATCATTAGGTGACGGCCAGTGAATCAGGGTTAAATCAACATAGTCCGTGCGCAGTTTTTTCAGGCTCTCTTTGAGGCTTGGGATCAGCCTCTCTTTGCTCAGGTTTTCTGTCCAGATCTTGGTGGTGATGTAGAGTTCGCTGCGCGATACGTTGCTTTCTGCGATTGCCTGGCCGACTGCGGCTTCATTATCATAGATTTGTGCGGTATCGACAGCACGATAACCCAGCTCAATAGCGGTTTTTACGGATGCGATGACCACGTCGTCTTTCAGGCGAAAAGTACCTAAACCAAATGCAGGGATTGTCATTGAATTCCTCTTTATTAATGCTGTTCATTAGCAGAGGACGATTATCGCTGTGGCAGATATGAGGAAAAAGAGGGTAAAACGCAGAAGATTTTTGCGAATTTAGCAATAACCAAATCGCAGATAAAGAAAAAGCCCTGAGTGTTAACTCAGGGCTCTTAATAAGTGGCGGAACGGACGGGACTCGAACCCGCGACCCCCTGCGTGACAGGCAGGTATTCTAACCAACTGAACTACCGCTCCACCGAATTTTTCTACAACTACCGGAATACTCCGGTTACTGCTTAATTTGATGCCTGGCAGTTCCCTACTCTCGCATGGGGAGACCCCACACTACCATCGGCGCTACGGCGTTTCACTTCT